>JBEPWN010000205.1:0-5356 GCA_041642395.1 Marinilabilia sp.
AAAGCATCACATCATTCTCCTGAAGAACTCCCAAATCGCCATGTTGGGCTTCACTTGGGTGAAGGAAAATAGCAGGGGTGCCCGTACTGCTGAAGGTAGTCGCCATATTATTGGCAATTTGCCCCGCCTTCCCCATACCGCTGGTAATCAGTTTGCCGTTGAGGTTATGGACATGTTTGTATAACAAATCAACCGCCTTCTCAAATTCATCGGTTACCGGTATCGAGGAAACTGCATTGGCTTCAGCCTCTAATAAGGATTTAATTTCTTTCTTTTGCATTTCTGACTATCTAATATTCTTCGATTCTATTGCCTGCTATACTTTTATCTAATATCTAACCTATTGACCTAACAACCTATTAATAATAGGTCGTTAGATTATTAGATGATAGATGTTAGATAGATTATATCATATTGAAAAACAGCTTCTTAACATCCTATAAATTTAAAATTCAGCCAACTAATTGTCAGGCAATTACAAAAATTTAACGGGCTATTGTAATAACCTATTGACCTAATAACCTATTGACCTATTTTTCCAAGCCTGCAAAATAACAAAAATACCGACACGATCTGTTTACTCCAGATAAATTGATTTACGGGTTTGGGGTAATACTTCTCCAATCACACTAGTTTGAGGATGCTTTCCTGTAGATTTAAGGTCTGCCAATAAGCTGTTCAGTTTTTCGGGTGGCACACACATCAACAATCCTCCTGATGTTTGAGCATCGGCAGCCAGCATTTTCAGATGCGGCTCTACCAGTTTATTAACATGCAGTGAGGGCTGGACAAAATCCAGATTACGAAACGACGCCCCCGGAATACATCCTTCCCTGAGCAGTTCGGAAGCCTGGTCAATAACCGGCAAATCACGGCTTTTAATTGAAAGACTAACACCACTTGCCTCTGCCATTTTCAAGGCGTGCCCAAGAAGCCCAAATCCGGTGATATCGGTTGCACATCGAATGCCATGTTTGATCATCACATCCCGCCCCCATTTATTCAGAAGTTTCATTTGGTCAATGCCATTGAGATAAGCTTCCTGCTTTACCATTTTCAATCTCTGAGCTGCTACCAGAACCCCAATTCCCAAAGGCTTGGTCAGCACAAGCAAATCGCCAGGTTGAGCAGCTGCATTGGTAACCAATTTATCGGGATGAATTGTACCCACAACAGCCAGTCCGTATTTCGGAGGATGATCTTCGATCGTATGGCCGCCCATCACCAATGCTCCCGACTCCTTCACTTTGCTATGGCCACCCTGCAATATTTGTTCAAAAGCTGAGAGAGGCATATGGGCTGATGAAAACATGAGTAAATTAAGCGTCAGCAAGGGAGTTCCTCCCATAGCGTAAACATCACTTAAAGCATTGGCAGCTGCAATTTCACCAAACTCATAAGGATCAGAACAAATTGGCGGAAAAAAATCTGTGGTGAAAATCAGTGCTGTCTCATCATTGAGTCTGTAAACACCGGCATCATCATGGGTGTCAATATCCACCATGATATCAGGATGCTGCATCTGCGGAAGCTTGGATAAAATGCCAGCCAGCTGGCCGGGTGGCAGTTTGGCGGAGCATCCTCCATATTCAACTGTTTTGAGAAGATCTGTTTTATCGTTGCTCATTAAATGTTCTGCTTATAAATTTCAAATTGAATGTTTTTTTCTTCAAGGATCTTTGTGCATAAATTCATATTTTCACTGTCAACCAACAAACACATCCCACACTCAGATGAAATATTCTCCGGCACAGGAATGACCCGGCAATAAATATTTTGGTCGTGACATACCCTGTCGGCCTGCATAACCTTATGCACATTCGGGAACAACAGCAATAATTTATCTTGCATATTAATAATCAAATATTTACACAATCAGAATATTCAGCCATTTTAATTATTAAAAACATCTTCCAAAGCTTCAGCCAGACTTACCAGATCATCAGGTGAATGATAAGGAGAAAAAGCAAATCGTACAGAGCCGGCAGGAAAAGTTTCAAGGAATTTATGAGCCTGTGGAGCACAGTGTAGCCCAGAGCGAATTTCTATCTTATAGCGATCGTATAACCGTCTTGCAATACTGGATGGCATAATTTTTTCATGAATCAATGAAAATACATTACCCTGATCCAAGGGGTTTTCAGCCACCAGCAACCGGACACTCTTATTTTTCTGTAACCGGAGAATCAATTCATTCAAATCCTTCTGCCCCCATTTCGCATCAGGTTTGTTCTTCAGGGCTGCCAGTAAACCAATTAAACCAACAGTATTGTGCGTGCCGGCTTCGAATTTATCGGGTAAAAAAGAAGGCATTTCAAAGCTTTCGGAATGGCTGCCCGTACCTCCATATAAAAGTGGTGACAAAGTATCGGGATTTCTGACAAAGAAACCACCTGTACCGGTAGGGCCCAGCAACCCTTTATGCCCGGTAAAAACCACAAAATCAGCCCCCCATACATCTGCATCAACAGGTACCATTCCCAACGATTGGGTCACATCAACGAGTAAAGGAATATCGCCAATAAATTTACGAATTTCTTTTATTGGCTGTATTACTCCATTCACATTACTCTGATGATTAACAATAACCAATTGCGTCCTTTCATTAAGAACCCCAGGAATTTTTTCAGGATTAATAAGCCCGTCCTTTCCGGTCGCAAGCATCCGACAATGAACATCATATGTTTTTTGAAGGTGATACAGAGGCCGCATAACCGCGTTATGTTCCATTGGAGATATTAATACGTCACAATCCCGTAGCCCCAGTCCAAATAATATAGTACTTAATCCCTGGGTAGCATTTGCGGTAAAAATCACATTGGCCGACTCCTCCACTCCAATTATTGATGCCACCTCGCTGCGACACATCTCAATGGTTGCAGATGTCTTATATACCCTGTCGTATGCGGCACGACCATATGTTCCTCCTGTTTCCTGCAAAAAACGCGATATGGACTCAGCAACACTGGCTGGCTTGGGCCAACTGGTACTGGCATTATCGAAATATGTATTGGTAAACTTCAATTCCATATCAGGAATAAAATTTCGTATGCATGAAAGTTTAAAAGGCTTTTGAAGTGTGAAATGACATAAACATGCACGCGTTTTATAAATAAATAACATGACCGGTCTCAGCCAAAATAGTGGCAATCTGATACATGTTGCTAATGCGTCCCACTCCTGTTTTTTCTTTGATATGATAAAAATCAATGCAAGTGCCACAAACAATCACGCTTACTCCCTTATCTTCCAGCTCAGCCAATGATTCGGCAGTATCCGTATTTTTCAACGCCAGTTTCACACCCTCATTGTACATGATGATATGGGTGGGAAGATTGTCCATTCCCTTTAAAGCATTAAAATAACCACGGATAAGAAGAGAACCAAGTTCATCGTTGCCCTCGCCCATAGTATAACTTCGTGCCACTACTGTATACCGTGAAACAGAAGCGTTGCCATGCGGGATGTTGCAATAGGCTTCAGGATTATTTTCTGCTTCCTGTCCGGAAGCTTTTGGTTTGGTAACTTCAATATAATATATTCCTTCCTTTTTCTTTGCTACAGGATTTGCATCCAGATCAGACAAAAAACTCATTAAGTTCTGATAAGACGTTTCATTATCAGAAACAATCAAAACTTTTTCTCCTTCAGGGACTTCTTTTAGTCCGTTACGAGCCATAATAAGAGGCTCGGGACAAAGAAATCCTTTGGTATCTATTGTATGCATAACTACATTCTTTTAGCTGTTTTTATAATCAAGGAGTTGCAATTGAGGAATTCAACAATTCCATGGCAATAGAGAATGGATCATCCTGATCGGTTTTAATTGACAAAACAGACGGATTTCTCAGTCCCAGAGATTTTGCATAACCTTTATCGTAATATTCCAAAGTAACACTTGCTACTTTATGGTAATCATTATTCTCCAGAGCTTTCAAAGCCTCTATTGTTTTTAAACCACCCAGTCGTTTTTGTATTTTCTTCACCGATTCAGCCAATAGCTCCTTACTGAAACTACCGTATTCACGCACCAGCCGGTCAATTCGTTTTTCCCTGGTTAGTTCAAACATTACCAGCGGGGCTTTCATCAGTAATTCAAACAAAATATCGGGAACAAAGACACGACCTATACTATGGCTTTCACCTTCAACCCAAATAACCTGCAATGGATTGAAATGCCGCATTTTCTCATATATATTATTCTCAAACTGTTCAGAAGTTGGCTGAGGTTCTTGTCCCAATGCTCCGAAAGCCGAACCCTTATGATGCGCAAGGCCTTCAAGGTCGAGAATTTGTTGTCCACTTTCATCCAGCGCTTTCAGCACATCGGTTTTGCCACTTCCGGTAGGTCCACCCAGTATAACAAAATTCCATTTAACGGACGCCATTTGTTTCCTTACATGCGCCCGGTAAGCCTTGTATCCTCCCTCCAGCACTGACGCTTTCAGTCCGGCCGTTCGAAAAAGCCATGCCATGCTTCCACTCCGCATACCACCACGCCAGCAGTGCACCAATACCTGTCCGTTCACAGCCAAGTGTTTTGCAGCTCTAACAAAATCCGCCATCCCGGGGCCCACATATTCCAGTCCCTTTAAGACAGCAGCGTCGCGTCCCTCTTTTTTATAAAGTGTTCCAACCACTACCCGTTCATCATCAGAAAAAACAGGTATATTTATCGCACCCGGAATATGACCTTTAACAAACTCTGAAGGTGTTCGTACATCAATAACCGGAAAAGTTTTGGATGCCTCCAGGCACTCTCCGGGTGATAATAATTCGGTTAATTTTGTCATTTATCTTTGATCATTCTTGTATCTCAACACTCTTCCCTACAAAGTCACACTCCATTCATCATCGATATGACTTTTCCAGTCGCTGAATTTTTCCTGACCACCACGTACTTTCCAGTCTGAATCGATAGTCATACGCGAGCTGATACCACCACGGGGATTACAAACCATTAAAACCCGAATGCGGGCCGGCTCATAAGTTTCAACCAAATGATCGTAAAAAACATTGATAAGCCGTTCATATGAAACAGTGATATTTCGAAGAGACTGAACATACATTTTGAGTGATTTTAACTCAATAATCTTCTTTTGCGGATAAAAAGTAATGTATACATCTGCAAAATCAGGCTGGTTTTTCACTCCCAAAAAAGTAAACTCCGGAATCTTTATCTTAATCTCATAAGCCTGGTCCGTCGGATTGGGCAACGATTTCAAAATGCTCTTATCTATGTCTTTGAAAGTTAGAACTTTTTCTGTCATTGTATTTCAGATTAATTGTTAAATTATTAAGGTATATCAATACATCGTTAGTCCCGACCCTTCGGGATTAGATGTTAGATGCTAGA
>JBEPWN010000206.1:0-5316 GCA_041642395.1 Marinilabilia sp.
AAAGTAACCCTGTCGCAGAGGAAGAAGTAAATAGCTCAAAGCTCGTAGCTCAAAGCTGAAAGGGATTGACTTAGGTGATACCTTTTGAACGTTTTTCTCGGAATTTATGAAGATGAATGGCTGTTTCACGCACCAGTCTTTGAACTTCAAGACCATGATTAAGGTCGGCTATAGCTTCCCCGGTTTCCCCTTCACTTAAAAACGAATAATGAGCATGGAACAAGGAACGTAACCAGCCCCCCGGAACGTGACCTGAAGGAAAAGTCGAAAAAGGTTTATAGTCGCTACCACTGTATATTTCAACCCAATTATTATCCGCGTTGTTGTAATATTCAAACCGGTCAGGATAGTACGAATTATATCGTAACGAACCATTTTCTGCAAAGATCTCGAAAATAAAAACATCCCCCATTCCGGCACTAATTCGACTGGCTGACAAATTACCGACAGCTCCGCTGCTTTTTTCGAACAAAGATATTTCAGAATAGAGATCCGATTCATCAGGCACATCTGCAAATGCTCCGCCCTGCATCGCATTAACAATTTCGAGGTCATGCCCCAAAAAAGCAATCATTAAACTGATGGCATGCGATCCAAGATCGGCCATTGCCCCACCATCAGGCGCCGGTGTTAAGCGAGTATACCGCTTTTTGCGATAATTTATGTCCTGATAATCACTGTGCATATAATTAAACCGAAAGTGCACAGGTTTTCCGAAACGCCCACTATGCCATAAGTTCAAAGCTTTACGAATAGCTGAAGATGCCAATAGTTGAAATCCAACTCTTATTTTAACCTTTTTCGAAATGCTTTGAGCTAATTGCTCTAACTTTAACTCTTCTTCGCGTGTCGAACAAATTGGTTTCTCAAGATAGATACGTTCCACATTATCCATCTTTAAAACAGCTTCCAGGTGAGGAAAATGAACCTTATTAGGACCTAAAATATATACAGTATTAATACCCGGATGTTTTACAAAACTCTCCACATCCATTGCCTCTTTAAAATCATATTTCTTTGCGAATCTCTCACGGCTCTCTTTGCGCATTGAAGAAACGGCTCTCAGGTCAATACAGGGAGCATCATCGTAATAAAACTTAAGAGCATTCAATGCAAAGGCATGTGCACGTGCGATTCCCCCTGCTCCTATAAAACCAATATTTATTCTGTCCATAATTTATGACTATTTTGGGTTCTAAAATATTGATTATAATCAAACCTGCAAAAACAAAAACAGGGTATTCACTTAAAGAAAACCCTGTTTCATAATAATTAAATAAAATCAACCTTTCATAACCAGCGCATCACCAACCTGCTGTCCGGTTGCTATAGCAATTTCCTGACATTTCACCATAAACAAAAAAAAGATATTTTCTTTTTCAACCTGTTTATACAAACCTTCAAAATTACCTTGTCCTTTAGAGATAATAACTTCGGCTTTATCGAAAACTTCATTGAATTCATCTGAACAAAAGTCCGGAAGTGTTGAAGGAGCATCAAATCCGTTATCAATAACATGCGCTACCTCACTCATTCCAACTTCTTCAGCATCTTTCAGCGTTATATCATTTAAGACAGCATTACCACGAACGGCAAAAACAACATTGGGATGATTTAGTGTTTTAATAAAAAGTTTATCAGTAACAATCTCTCCAGCATTATCACCAAGGTAAAGAACCATTTTAGCATTTCTGACACTTTCAAAAAGAGCTTCCGAATCATCAACAGCCAACTTTTTATGCAATGCTTCGGAAAATGTTTTTTCAACATCAAAAGTACCAGGAGTTCCAAAATCAATGATATTGCCGGAAATCGCATATTTAAGAGCCGTCTTCAATGGATCATCACTCTTAATAACCTCATCTCTGAACTCATCATACAGTCCAAGTAGCATTTGATTGTAGAAAATTTTTTCATCTGCATACAGATCCTCAATTCCGGACTCCTTCTTAACCAATATATTAAGATAGCGCGCACTATATGGAGAAGGATAATTAACTCCCACAGTATTTAAAAAATGCCTGAACTGATCAAACAAAATATCATGTCGAACTTCAGCCACATGCTTTTCAAACAATCGACTGGCCTGCAACTCCATGCAGGAAATACAATTAATATTAATCATAAAAAAAAACTAATGACTACATTGATTTACACCGCTTTCTATCCGGCCTTCCAGAAAATCAATAATTAATTCTTTTACCGGTTTTTCAGGAACACCGATAACAGGCAAAATATTATATTGCTGAAATAATTGAACAGCTTTTTGACCTATCCCTCCGGCTAACACTATATCAACACCCCTGTTTCCAAGCCATTTGGGAATCACCCCGGGTTCGTGAGGTGGTGGTATTTCTTCTGTTAGCTGTATAATCTTTCCATCAACAACTTCAGCAATTACAAAATGCTGACAGTGACCAAAATGAGCACTTAATAGACCGTTCGTAACGGGAATTGCAATTTTTTGTTCCATTTTTACAAATAAGTTAAGTAAAATATAAACCAGTCGGATTATTAATAGCAATATTATTTAGCAACCTTTTCCTTCTAAATTCTTCAAAATTTCGGACCTCTGCCCTGCCGGCATCCTCGTCCGGCACCAGAGCCACGATTTTCCGCAACCATTCCTCTTCCCATACCCTTTCGATTTTCATCATGGGCATATCCGGGTTTGGTATTACCGCTACATAATCCTTTTGCTCTTCCGGTACGGGCGCCCTGTCCCATTGGTCCGGTTCTGTCACCTGCTGGCATAATGGTAAATTTTAGATTCGACATCTGATAACAAATACAAAGTGAACATTTGTTCACTTAAAATCCAAATTTTATGTCATCTTTTTTTCTTATTTTCCACAGTACAATAGTCCGGTAAAAAAAACTAAACGCAGAGACGCAAAAACGCAAAGTTTTTATTATCAAAGAGTTGAAGAAATAGCAGTCAATGCATATGTAACTCTTTATCACATATTTGCAAAAGTTTAACGGAGTATTGATAGTAACAATAAGGCATTTTTTTATGCTGAGTCTGATTCTGTCTCGCCCAGGTTAATATATCTTCGAAACTAAACTGATATCATCAGTTCCGGATTGCTCAAGCGGGTAACCTTATTATTCTCATTAAGAGCCGTCATTACAAAAACAGCTTTTGCCGAAAGACACTGACCGGGATTATAAAGTGATTCCACATACAGATGTACGTCCACTTCAAGCTTAACCGGCCCGGCATTTTTAATCGTTCCGATAATTTCAGCAATAGAATTCTCCTCAACCGGACACAAAAACTCAACCTGTTCAACTTTTGCAGTAAACATTCTCTGGCGTGTTGCCCTGGTTGCTGTAATGAAAGCCACTTCGTCCATCCATTTTAAAATTTCCCCGCCAAAAAGAGTTTCATTCGCATTTAGTGTACACGGAAATACCATTTTGCACTGTCGCGTTTCAGAGGCTTTGAAAATATTTTCCTGTTTCATATTATCAGATTTTAATAACAGCAAATTTATAAATATATTTGTAAAAGAACTATGGTTCATTTACACAACAAAGGTAAATTGACCAAAAATAAATATCTTTGTCTATATTTCAATAGATTGATAGATAAAGGCTGGAGTGATGTTAATTTTCAATAGACCGTTAGATTTCAGATGAATCGTATCCCGTCGGGATTGAAAACATGCATTTTAAGACAAAATCCCTTGGCCATAAACAGCTGATTCAAACGTTTTTGTAAAAGTTTAACGGCCATTAAATTTATATAGAGCCAATATTTTTGGACAATATCCTTGCAGCCCCCGGAGCGAAACGATCGCATGATAGAAAAAAAGCGTCAAAATCCCTTTAGCCAAGAGAGTGGCGATCCTTTCGTTTTTATTATACGCGCAAACCTGCCGGGGCTTAATTTATTGTTTTGCTGTAAAGATTCAAGAAAACAGATCAAACATTAGAAATCAGTTACGGAATGCCAAATCGCAGACGAAATAGAAAAATTGAATGCCCGCCAAGGATGGAAGGATTTAAGCCATTTGGCATCAGAATGCAAAATATTGATAAAATAATTTTGCTTTTCGAAGAATATGAAGCACTCCGATTGATCGATTATGAGAATCTGAATCAGAAAGAAGCGGCTGAGCGTATGGGTGTTTCCCGTCCAACTTTCACGCGTGTTTATAAAAAAGCACGACAAGCCATTGCCAAAGCTCTGGTTGAAGGAAAAGCGATACTAATTGAAGGTGGCAACTATATTTCCGAAAATCACTGGAATAAATGCTTGAAATGCTCAAAACTCACAACCTCATCTACTCCTTTGAAAGAATGCCCCAATTGTAAATCATCAGAATTAAAAGGAATGCACAGGCCGGATTAAAATAATCCGGCCTGCCGATAAAACGGTAGGCCGGACATCATAACCCGTCAATGCGAACGTTGTGAAACAATCTCTGTTTATTTACCTCTACAAGTATTTTGCGTTTTCTTACAAAAACTAACCAACCTGGACTATTCATTAATTATCTATTACGATGTTCAACTACCGACTAAATACAGGCGCCCTCAATAAAATTGACTTGAAAATAATTCATTATTCCCCTCATCAATTTTCTTTGCGGTTGCCTGCATTTATTGGCATTTGAATATCTCATGACGAAAACTCATGAATAGACCAGGCTAAATCATCCTATTTTTTCTTTTCCCAAATAGCTTCCATATCTTCAAGGGTTCTTCCTTTTGTTTCAGGAACAAATCTCCACACAAAAATTAAGGATAAAACGCTCATTAATCCATAAAAGCCATAAGTCATGGCACCGCTAAATTCCATCATCGCAGGATAAGTAGATGAAATAAGATAATTTGATGTCCATTGAGCTGCAACAGCAATTGCCACAGCCCTTCCACGTATCTTATTTGGAAAAATCTCTGATATCAGAACCCATGTAACGGGCCCCCAGGACATCATAAACGAAGCAGTGTAAATAATGATAAATACGAGCGTACTGACACCAATGATCTCGAAATATGCCAGTCCTGAAATGGAGAACATGCCAATAGCCATTCCGGTGGAACCAATGATCAACAAAGGTTTACGACCCCATTTATCAACTGTAAAAATAGCCACAACCGTAAAAATCACATTGATCAGACCCATAATCACCGTTTGCATCATGGAAGCATCCTTAGCCGCCCCCATACTTTCAAAAATACGAGGTGCATAGTACAATGCAACATTAATTCCCACAAACTGCTGAAAAACAGATAATAAAATACCGATCACGATCACAGTTTTACCAAAAGAGAAAAGTTTACCCGAATGATGCTGCACACTCC
>JBEPWN010000207.1:0-5314 GCA_041642395.1 Marinilabilia sp.
GGGCTAAAATACCTAATTTCTAATGTCTGTGAAAATGAGAGAAAAACACATGCGTTCACCTTTACAAGATATCATGACCCGCATTCGCTCATATGATGCGGAGGGCATGAGAAATTATATTTTATGAATGACCAGTCCTGACCGCAGCTTGGGTTCAAACCAGGTGGTTTTAGGCGGCATAATATTCCCCGTATCCGCGATATCGATCAATTGCTCCATGGAAACAGGATAAAGTGCAAATGCAGCTTTCATTTCCCCGGTATCCACTCTTCTTTTTAATTCATCGAGCCCACGAATGCCTCCCACAAAATCGATTCTTTGCGAGGTTCTCAGATCTTTTATATCCAGGATTTTATCGAGAATATGATTCGACAAAATAGTGACATCCAATACACCTATAGGATCCTGATCATTATAAGTTCCATCTTTGGCAGTCAGCTTATACCACTTACCATTCAGGTAAAGACTGAATTCATGCAGTTTTGCAGGCTTATAAATTTCATTTCCCATTTCAGACACATCAAAGGCATCTGAAATCTTATTCAAAAATTCATTTTCTGACAAACCATTCAGATCCTTGATCACACGATTATAATCAATAATCTGCAACTGATTATCGGGAAAATGAACCGCCATAAAATAATTGTATTCTTCATTGCCCGTATGACCCGGATTATTGGTCTTTCGTTCCAATCCAACACGTGCTGCAGCTGCCGTACGATGATGTCCGTCTGCCACATAAGTGCAGGGCACATTGTTGTTAAAAAGAGTTTCAATGCGCTTGTTGCTTTCAGGATCACGTATTACCCAAAAATGATGTCCAAAGCCATCTTCGGCTGTAAAATCATACTCAGGCTCCTGGTTTTTTACAATTTCGTCAACGATCTGATCAATTTCAGGAACCGATTTGTATGTAAAAAATACAGGTTCTAAATTTGCATTGGTGGAGAGAATGTGCTTCATCCGGTCTTCTTCCTTGTCGGGACGTGTCAGCTCATGTTTTTTAATTATTCCCTCCTCATAATCAGAACAGGCAGCACACCCCACAATACCATACTGAGTGCGATTGTTCATGGTTTGAGCATAGATATAAAACTGACGCTCCTGATCCTGTTGAAGCCAGCCCTTCTCCTGGAATTTTTGAAAGTTCGCTGCTGATTTTTTATAAATTTCATCCGAATGTACATCAACACCTGATGCGAAATCAATCTCAGCACGGGTAATGTGTAATAATGAATATTCTTTCCCTTCAGCCATCTTCGCAGCTTCTTCACTATTCATAACGTCATAGGGAAGACATGAAAGATCAGCTGCGATATCACGGGAAGGCCGCAATCCCTGAAATGGTTTTACAATCGCCATATTTTATTTTTAATGAATTTCAATATAAAATATACTGCCTCCAAGGATGCATAAATATATGACTTCAAAAGCAGGCAGATACCAGTAAAGAAAACAATCTTTAACCACTCTACTTATTAACCCTAAAGGTCTCATCACCTTTTTTGAAGTAATTAATGATCTGATTGGCAGCAGCCACACCTGCATTGATATTTGCTTCAGCAGTTTGGGCTCCCATCTTTTTGGGCGTAAAGAAAAACCGACCGGGAAATTTTTCCTCAAAAACAGATTTGTTATCCGGTGCAATATCTGAAAGATATACAAAATCATTGCGTTCCTCCATCAGGCTAACGATACCCTCTTCATCAATAACCTCTTTACGGGCGGTGTTGACCAAAACGGCTTTCTTCGGCATTTTTACCAAAAGATCATGATTAATTGACTTCCTGGTTTTTTCGTTGGCCGGAATATGTACAGATACATACTGGCAAGTGCTGTATAATTCATCCACAGAAGCAAGTGGAGTTACACCATCGGCAAGAATCTTACTGTTATCAACAAAAGGATCGAAAGCGTAAACATCCATATCAAAACCTTTGGCCATTTTGGCGACATAGTAACCCACATTTCCATAGGCATGAATACCGATTTTCTTGCCCCGAAGTTCGGTGCCGGCAGTACCGTTAAAACGATTTCTGGCCTGAAATATCATCAGTCCTAAAACCAGTTCGGCCACTGCATTGGAATTCTGTCCGGGAGTATTCATGGCCACAATATTTCTGGCAGAACAAGCTTCCAGGTCAAGATTATCGAATCCTGCTCCTGCACGAACGACAATGGACAATTCTTTGGCGGCATCCACCACGTCGGCAGTAACCTGATCGGAACGTACAATGAGTGCATGTGCACCGGCCAGGGCAGCTTTTAATTCATCAGGAGACGAATACTTTTCGAGAAGAGCCATTTCATATCCGGCTTCTTCAACAACATCTTTAATTTGCTCAATGGCAGCAGATGCAAAAGGTTTTTCAGTAGCAACCAGTATTTTTTTCATAATTAACATCCTCAATTTTAAACCAACTAAAGGATTGTGCCGAAATAACTTCGTTTAAAACTGTCAATTTATTTCCTTACAAACCCAAAGGTCCTCAGACCCATTATTATTGAATTATATTAATGTTTCTTTTCAAATTCCTGCATCGTTTCAACCAGAGCATTTAGGCTTTCCAGAGGCAGGGCATTATAGGTTGAAGCTCTGAAACCACCAACACTCCGGTGACCTTTGATACCTATCATTCCACGCTGGGTGGCAAAATCGAGAAAATCTTTCTCCAAATCAGAATATTCATCCTCCATTACGAAACAGATGTTCATCAGTGAGCGGTCGGCTTCATCTTTGACAGTAGCCTTAAAGAGTTTATTGCGATCAATCTCTTTATATAGAACAGCGGCCTTCTCCTGGTTTTTCTTTTGCATACCAGGCACTCCACCTTGCTCTTTCAGCCACTTAAGAGTTTGAAGGGCCGCAAAAACGGGCAATACGGGAGGTGTATTAAACATAGAGCCTTGAGCTATATGGGTACGGTAATCGAGCATAGTAGGAATGGCCCGGTCAACTTTTCCCAAAATATCCTTTTTCACGATTACAAAAGTCAATCCGGCCGGGGCCAGGTTTTTCTGAGCTCCCCCGTAGATCAGTGCATATTTAGAAACATCAATGGTACGGGAAAAAATATCAGAGGACATATCGGCCACCAATGGCACATTTACATCCAGATCGGTCTTTATCTCAGTACCATAAATGGTGTTATTCGTAGTAATATGAAAATAATCGGCATCGGCCGGAACCTGGTAATTTTTAGGAATGTAATTATAATTGGCATCCTTGGATGAAGCCACCTCAACCGCTTCTCCAAAAAATCCTGCCTCCTTGAGCGCTTTGGATGCCCAGGAACCGGTATTAAGGTAAGCAGACTTTTTGTTCATCAGGTTAAAAGGCACCATACAAAACTGAAGACTTGCACCACCTCCCAGAAAAAGCACTTCATAATCTTCGGGAATTTCCAATAATTCTTTGAAAAGATCCCTGGCTTCATCCATTACAGCCACAAACTCTTTTCCTCGGTGCGAAACTTCCATCACAGACAGGCCGGTTCCCGCAAAATTAAGAACAGCATCAGCCGTATTTTTAATTGTGTACTCAGGCAAAATTGACGGCCCTGCATAAAAGTTGTGTTTTTTCATCACCAGATAGTTTTATTAATAAAAAAATATTGTTTGTTTTATTTATAAATATAATTTCAATCAATTAATTTGAGAAAAATTTAGATTGTAATCAAAATGCACCTCAGATTGCAATCAGATGCACCGTTTTGAAAGAAATTGATATTAGAAATTATTTTTATCGCGACTCAAAGTTAATGAATTATGATTTTTTATTCACCGCTTTAGGTGTTTTTTTTAAAAGGAATTAAAAAGTATCCGAAAGAATTATGTTTAAAACTCAATCTCAAACAGAAATAGTTTTGATCTAAACGCATGATAGTGCGGAAATGAAAAAATGCACATATCAAAACAACCCTGGAAAAATTAAGTTTTTCCAGGGAATTATGATCACATATCACTGGAAAAACTATTTCCGGCAACAATAATCAGTAAACTGTCATTTCATCGCTTTTCTAAGAACGATTTCCCAACAATTTCCCCCACTAATTTATCACCATTTAAAACCGGCACAATATTCGTTTGATCAACAATGTGACAATATTCGATAACATCGTCAAGTCCGTTTTCCGCGAGTCGCTGCTTTTGAGCCGATTTAAGAATGTATTTGTAAATATCAGGCTGGGCAGCTTCCCACAAATCGAGTGACGCATTTACCGAGTCACAGATGGTTAAATATTTTCCGGTTTGCTTCAGTTTATGTGACAAGGCCCCGGCAAAAAGTGAATCTTCAAGACTGAATTTATTTTTCCAGGCCGCACAAAGGATTACCACATCCCTTTCCTGCTGAACCAGCCAGTCGGTAAGAGCCGATAAATTGAGATATGAACCAATGGCTACTGCATGAGCACCGTCAGCTTTATGAATCGCACTGGTTCCGTTAGTAGTACTGTAAACAATGTCATGCTGACTCACACGCTCTGAGGTGAAATTAAACGGAGAATTTCCAAAATCGGCAAAGTCGAGTACCAATCCGTCACGCTCAGCGGCTACCAGATGTCCCTTTGCTTTCAAGGCCCGGGCTTCTTCTTTGGTTCCCACAGGAATAATATGACGGGCCCCATTCATAAACGCAGTACATATGGCCGATGTTGCTCTCAGGATATCAACAACCACTACAACAGATTCCGGATTATGATAATCATCGTAAAGAGCCGGTGAAAAACAAACTTCAATATTTCGCATCATATGGGGAATAACATCAATTAAATTTAACAAAAGGGGGTTTCACCAGTCTGGCTTTCAGATCATGTTTGCGAATCCGGATAAACACTTCAGTATCTGGTTTCCAAAAACCCTTCTGGAGATAACCCATGCCAATGCCCTGTTTTAGCATTGGCGACATGGTACCCGAAGTAACCTGGCCTATCACATTACCTTCTCTGTCAACAATTTCATAGCCTTTACGGGGAATGCCCCGATCTTCCATCACAAAACCTTTCAGACGACGCTCAACCCCTTCATTTTTTTGTTTTTCAAAAAGCCTGCGGGAGATAAAATCATTTCCATCCACCAGCTTGGTTATCCATCCCAGACCGGCTTCAACCGGAGAAGTATTATCATCCAGATCATTCCCATATAAAGCCAGACCTGCTTCAAGTCTGAGTGTATCCCTTGCTCCAAGTCCCGCAGGTAATAGCCCTTTATCTTTCCCTGCATTCATAATGGCATTCCAGGCAGCCGGGGCATCTTCATTGTAAATATATAATTCAAAACCGCCCGAACCGGTGTATCCTGTATTGGATATAAT
>JBEPWN010000208.1:0-5309 GCA_041642395.1 Marinilabilia sp.
AGTTCGTCTTTCGACACTTCAAAAAATAGTTGAATTAGGATTGGGCGGACAACTTGAACTTTCAATAAAATTTTGAAAACCAGCCGAATAAAGAAAAACCGCATTCAACATGCTATACCTGGTCTCGCTATAATCAACGAGAGGTTTCGGGGTTTCTGCTTCGCGTTATCTTTCGTTTCGGGGGATAGTTTAGCAGTCCGTAAATCGCAACATGCAGGTATAGCAGGACCGTTATATGGGGCATCAGAAGAATATGCAGACATTTATACACTACTTTTTACATCTAGGCATTCCATTTTTCATTGCTTACGGATTCTTTAGAAAAGATTGGAAGAAAGTCTATTTACTATTACTTGCTACGATGTTGGTTGATTTAGACCATTTGGCAGCCGACCCAATTTTCCAGGCAAATAGATGTAGTATAAATTTTCATCCTTTGCATACATACTATGCAATGGTAGTGTATGTGTTACTCCTCTTTTTTCGCAAACCATTCAACATAATAGGAATAGGGCTTTTATTCCATATGCTGACAGATTTTATAGACTGTATGATGATGTATTCTAACTGTAAGGACTGTTTTTCAGACTCACCAGCAATAGAACTTTTAAGAACCACTTCAAAAATATCAGGAATATGAAAAAACAATGTGTGGCATTAAAATGCATCATAAACGCATAGAAAAGCTGCAAAACGTTGGTATTAATTTGGATAAAACTATATATAAGAAATTAAAAATGTACCTAATAGACAAACCATATATTTCAGATTTTCTGATCGATACGATAAAAGAAAATCACTATCAGGTTGTTGCAACAAAAGTGGCTAAAGAATTAGTGCCCGACGCTTCCATCAATTGGATCAGCGAAGAAGAGGCTATAGCGACTTTAAAAAACAACCCTTCTCAGCGGATATATTCCAATTCGGAAAATGTTCTCAGTTGGATAGAGAAACACTTTGGGGAAAGTGAATTGTCAAAACAAATACATATCCTCAAAGACAAGGTAAAATTCAGAGAGCAAATTAAATCCCTGTTTCCAGCATTTAAATTCCAGAAAATCAAGTTAGAAGACATTCAGCATATTACTGCCGGGGAATTGTCATTTCCATTGGTCATAAAACCATCCATCGGGTTTTTAAGTATTGGGGTGTATATTATAAATGATGAAAACGACTGGATGAAGGCAAAAGAGGAATTAACGCCGCACAATCTTAAAAGTATTTTCCCAAAAAATGTACTCGATACTTCGCACTTTATTCTTGAGGATTTTATTCAAGGTGAAGAATACGCCGTAGATTATTATCATAACGATAAGGGTGAGGTGGTTCTGTTAAATGTTTTACACCACGTTTTTTCATCGGGAACAGATACAAGCGACAGAGTCTATTCGACTTCTAAAGCAATTATCGGGCAATATAAATCTGAATTGGAGCAGTTTTTAAGCACCATTGGCAATAAACTTCATTTAAGGAATTTTCCGGCTCATGCAGAAGTAAGAATAGATAAGAACGGCAAAATAGTTCCTATCGAAATCAACCCACTTCGTTTTGGAGGTTGGTGTACTACGGCTGATTTATCGGGAATTACCGTGGGGCTTAATTCCTACAAATACTTTTTTGAAAACACTTACCCCAATTGGGATCGGATTTACGAAGGCAACGAAAACAAAATATTCAGCATCATCGTTTTAGATAATAATTCAGGTATTCAGCCGGCTGATATTGCAGCGTTTGATTATAAAGCACTTGCTGATGATTTTGAAAACCCTGTTTTGATAAGAGCCTTAGATATTAACACATATCCTCTTTTTGGTTTTGTTTTCACAAAAACTGACAAAAAGAATAAAAAGGAATTATACGATATTCTCAGTTCGGATTTGAGAAAATATATCGTTGTCAGAGAATAAAAACCACCGCCAACAAGCGGTATAAAAAGCACTGAATGCCAGGATAAACTTTTACATGGAATTACTTGATCAAATACTTGATATAGCTTGACAAAATGAAACCTCAAGCATCTTTGACATTAAAAAAAAGCTAATAAAAGACACCATATGAAAACAATTGGACTGATAGGAGGAATGAGTTGGGAATCTTCAATTGTATATTACGAGCTGATAAATAAAAGGATCAATGAATTGCTCGGCGGGTTTCATTCTTGCAAGAGCCTGATGTATTCAGTAGATTTTGCTGTAATTGAAAAGCTACAGCATGCGGATAAATGGGCTGAATTAGATATTATTATGGCAGATTCTGCCCAAAAACTTGAAAATGCCGGAGCTGACATTCTGGTTCTATGTACCAATACCATGCATTTGTGCAGCAAAGCGATTCAGGAAAAAATATCAATCCCATTCCTGCATATTGCAGAAACGACAGGGGAAGCAATTATGAACCGGAATTTAAAAAAAGTTGGATTACTGGGAACGCGGTTTACCATGGAAAAAGACTTCTATAAAGAGGTTCTTGCTGACAAATTTGGAATTGAGGCCATCGTACCCAATGAGCAAGAAAGAGAAAAAGTGCATAAGATTATTTATAAGGAATTGGTTCATGGTCAGATTAAAGAAGAATCAAGGAAAACCTATAAGACCATCATTGACAATCTGAAGAAAAAAGGCGCAGAAGGAGTGATTTTAGGATGTACTGAAATTCCATTGCTGATTTCGGATTCTGACGTAAATATTCCAGTATTCGATAGCACAAGATTACATGCAGAAAAAGCAGTGGACTGGATCATAAAGAATAGCTAAAGAAATTATCTGATAGGTCATCGTATGTAGAAAACCAGTGAGACTGATTAAAGAAACTGGATATAGCAGGACCGATGGGTTTAATCATAGAAAAACCAACGAGCTACACTTGCGATAGTTACCAAAATTTGGTAACTTTGGTTACCCTAAAAATCCGTTAAAATGAAAAATACATCCATATCTCTCGGAAGTTATTTTGACCAATTTGTCCAATCTCAGTTATCAACTGGCAGATATAAGAATGCAAGCGAAGTCATCCGGGCCGGTCTGCGCCTGCTGGAGAATGAAGAAAGCAAGGTAATTTTGTTGAAAAACGCCATTCAGGAAGGATTAAACAGCCCGGTAATTGAAGATTTTGACTTTGATAAAAACCTGGAAGCATTAAAATCAGAAAAAAAGGAAAATGGCTAAAGTGATATTCAGACAGCAAGCCATTGACGATTTAAATAGCATCTGGAATCACACCTTCGAACGATGGTCTGAAAATCAGGCAGACAAATATTATGTTTCTTTGAGATTTGCTTTCAAAGAAATTGGAGAGAACCCTCAGATTGGTAGAGAATATTCAGAAATAAGTCGGGATTTGCTCGGCCTGAAAACCGGGCGACACATCATTTTTTACCATATCATAGCAGAGGACAAAATCGAAGTGATAAGAATTCTTCACGAGAGAATGGATTTAAAAAACAAGCTGGCAGAATAAAAACTACGCATATCCGCTACTTTGGCTATAACAGGACGGTTTTGCACAAGCTTAGAAGAAGATGATACTACCATTTAATAATTTTAGGGGGAATTCTTACGATATCGATTGTGGTTGCAGGAATTGGATTATTTATAACCTTCAATAATTCAAAGGAAAAGTCAAGATCCACTGAATTGGGATTATGTTGAATACTATTATAAAATGATTTTGACAGAATAATGGCTAAAACGGGTTTCAAAAGTTTCCGAAGGCTTGTGACCCGTTGTGCCGGTTGTCAAAACCATCGTGCTATAAATAAGGATTGAGGAAGTGAAAAAGAAAAAAAAGATTCATAAAGATAAAAAGGGACGTGAATTCATTAAGGAGTCATACTTTATTGGTGGGAAAAGGAAATTTCGTAGAATTTTTGTAATTGATGGTATTCCAGCAGATGAATATTATGAGAAAAATGCGACTGACTTTGATTTCTATATAAATGGAGATTACTATTTAATGAAGGGTGAGAATGAATTGAATTTTCGTGACACCTTGCAAAACGACAAAGAACCGAAGGCGAATGATAATGAGAATTTTAAGGATTTACCTTTTTAAAGTACCACCAAAAATAGTACATGCAGGTTTCATCATTTTTCGAAGGTTTGTGGCCCCGCAAAAAAAGTCTGTGTAAACCGATGAAAAAATCGCCTCATAACCCCTGCGACACCATACCGTCAACCCTCATGTTGCATAAAAACATAACTATGAAAAATTCAACTTTGATCATCTTCTTCCTATTCCTTACATTAAATATCAATGCACAGACTGATCCATGCAAGGTCCTCCTTGGAAAAATTTCCGGAAAGCATACTGGCAAATGCCTGAACGGACTGGCCAATGGGAAAGGTAAATCAATGGGAGAAGACACCTATATTGGAATGTTTAAAGAGGGGCTACCCCATGGGAAAGGCAAATATTTATATAAAAACGGTGATCGTTTTCAAGGGAATTGGCATAATGGTCAAAAAGACGGTAAAGGAAAATTTGAATATACTGTAAACGGAGAAAAATTTACTTTGACTGGATATTGGGAAAAAGATGAATATGTTGGAGTGACGGAGCCTGGTGTTTCTTATAGAGTTACATCTTCTTCAGGCATCATGAATTACAAGGTTGAGAAAAAGGAGCATGTCAATGACCAGGATAAAGAGGTTACTTTTTCAATAAAAAGTGCATTTACTGATTTTGCTCCACCGGATTTGAAAATAGAAAAATCTTCCGGGAAAGTGGTTCAATCCGGAAAGAAATTTAGAATAACAGAATATTTCAGTCCGCTATATTGTGAAGTAAGTTATACCATTTTAGCAGGAGAAAGCAGAAAACAGTGCCGGTTCATCATTGAAATAATAAAAGACGGCAAGTATGTGGTTACCTTAAGTAATGATTAAACAGCATCCCCGGGGCTGCGCACGCCTAATACCTGATACCTGAACCTTCCCACCCCCCCAGGGCTGCGCCCCGGGCTAACGACACCGCCCCGTTGGGGCTAAGAAAAACCTGAGACCCTGATGGCACGCCTAATACCAATACCCCACACCTCACACCCCGCACCCAATACCTAAAACCTAATACCTGCCCCCCCAATCACCCCCAATTAACAATTATTCCCTATTTTTGTATAAATAATTACATTATGCTGCTGCTTCATCCAATCGTTTTAGGTTTGCTGTTTTCTTTGCCGGTTTTACTGAGCGGTTGCTCGGGCCAGGAACAGAATCATTCGCGGGAAACGACTGCTACGGCACCGCAAGAGCAGGTGCAGGTGCCTGTATTCAATCAGGATTCGGCGTATGCCTATGTGGAGAAACAGGTGG
>JBEPWN010000209.1:0-2142 GCA_041642395.1 Marinilabilia sp.
TGCCTATAAGCGCAATAGCTTGTTCTCTTTTTGTATATATATTGGCCGTTGCCAGGATTCCTAGATAACGGATCTTGTAGTATCCATCAGGTAATATGTGCTGAAGAAATCTGCGGGAAAATTCCAGGAAGGATAACTGCATGACCTTTTTCTGATATCTACCCTGACGATAGTCTTTGTAACGGAAACTGACGGTCTCATCTGTCATTGCAGTTAGCCTGCTATTTGATATAGCTACTCTGTGGGTATATCGCCCCAGGTATTGTAAAACACTGTTCATTCCACCCAGGGCCTTCTTACAATAGACGTTCCAGCGTTTTTCATAGAGTTGTTCTTTCATTTTTTCAAATCCAGTAAAACCATCCGGAATTTTTAATTCATTATCGTTGAACAACTCTTTTAATCGCCGGACCATTATGCCTCTAAATATTGACGACAGAGCTTTTACCGGAACAAAAAACTTTTTTGCCGATGGTACCCATTCCATGCCATCTTCAGACAGTCCGCCGGCGGGAACCAGCATGTGAACATGTGGATGATACGTAAGTGTTTGTCCCCAGGTATGCAATACCGCCACAGCTCCAACTTCTGCTCCCAGAAAGTCAGGATTATTACTTGTCTTTTTCAACGCTTCCCAGGCAGAATTGAAGAGAAGGTCGTAGCATCTTCTTTGATTGATATAAAAAAGCTGATGTAGATGATCAGGAATAGTAAATACAATATGAAAATAGCGTCCTGGCATCAACCGGCTTTGAAGTTTGTCAACCCATTGTTCTTGTTTGATAAACTGACACTTGGGACAATGCCGGTTACGACAGGAATTATATGATTGTTCTGTATGTCCGCATACATTACAATAATTGATATGTCCGCCTGCATCGATAGTGCGGCAACGGATTAATGCATCCATTGCTTTCTGCTGGGCATGACAAAGATTATATTCCTTTTCTATTTGTAAATGACAGGAACGTAATATGTCTGCCACCTCTGTTTTTTGTCTTTGATTGACTGTAGTTTCCATAACTATAGTTCTTTTTGAAAATTAAGCAAATCAGGAATATCCCCTGAGTTGGGGTTGGCTAAATGCAGATAAATGGCAGTTGTTTTCAAGGAGTTGTGACCCAGTAGCATTTGCAGTCGTTTCAAATTCAAACCACGTTCAAGCATATGGGTCGCGAAAGTATGTCTTAACAGATGAGGGTGAATGTCTTTTTTTACGCCGCTTTTTTGGGCCGCTTTTTTAAGAATGTTTGCGAAGCTGGAGAAGGAATATTGAACACCGGGCTTAAAACTCTCAAAAAGATAGACTTCTGGACGATATTGACGGTAATAATCACGTAGAATTTCCAGTATATTGTTATGAAGTGGTATTTCCCGTGTTTTTTGACCTTTTCCCTTTACAATTCGCAGTACACCACGATTGCTGTCAATATCCCTGATTTTTAAATTGATTAATTCACTACGTCTCAGCCCGCACGCGTAGGTGAGTTTTAACATAGTACGGTGTTTGACATTCTGATGGGCTTCGAGCAAAACCGCAACTTCCTGCTGAGAGAGTATTTGAGGAAGTCTTTTCTCTGTTCTTGGACGTTTTATCCTTATCTCTTCCCATTTGTTTTCCAGAACATCTACCTGAAGAATTTTCCAGGCACTGATGAGTTGATTGATAGTGGATGTAGAGCAATGCTTTTGATTGATCAAAAAATAGGCATAATCCTTAATTTGCTCTTTTGTTAGTCGATCTGGTGAGGTTTTGTAGAAGTTTGTTAACTGAACCAGAATGCTGACATAATTCTTGATGCTGCTTTCACTATAATTGCGAAAACGCATTTCCCGGATCATACGATCACGTAAACTTTTTTTTCATCACAAAAAATTTAAGTGAATAATTAATGGAATTTCTAATTCAACAAACTGGTGAGGAGATGGTTGGCGCCGTAGGCGCTTTCGTTCAACGGTCTGGCTATGGGCAGTAGCGCCAAAAAAGCCATTCAGTTTTGTTTTCAGTCGTAAAGTTAGAAAATAAATCCCAAACTTTCGTTTTTAGCCCGAACCCAAGCTATTGCCTATAGCTATTGTTGTAGGCAGTTATTTCTCGTTATATACATAATTCAAATTGGTCAAAAAATTCCCATAATTCTT
>JBEPWN010000209.1:2152-5303 GCA_041642395.1 Marinilabilia sp.
CGCCGTAGGCGCTTTCGTTCAACGCCTCCATAGCGCCATTATGTTTATACCTATTATATGGTTTCCGAAAACTGGTTGTAACCAATTGATTTAACGAATATATTGTTGTTTTGTCTATATTTCGTTGGGTCAATTTTTCCCGGTTGCATAATTGCTGTTTTACTTTGGTTTATATTCTTGCAATTCGTTTTTCAAATCAAATATATTAATTATTGGAAGATATTATTGTGTTTTTCAAACAAATATCTAAAATGAGCATATCAATTCCATCTCCTGATTTTTGGATCATCAGAAACAAATCAATAAATAAAATTTTTCTTTTTGTTTAATTAAGGCGGGTCCCGGTCTTTTTTCTGGCCAAAGCCGGTTTCACTTACCATGCGATCGAAAGGGCTGGAAACAGAAATTAGGGCGTCACTAATAATGTGGGTGTATCGTTCAGTTGTTTTAATGCTTCTGTGGCCAAGAAGTTCCTGTACGTAACGAATGTCTCTGCCATCTTCCAAAAGATGAGTCGCAAACGAATGGCGGAGCATATGCAAATGCACATTGCGTTGTATTCCGGCCCCTTTGGCCATCTTTTTAAGCACGTTGGCCATGCTGGTGGTGCTGTATTTTTGTCCTGCCTTGGGACTTTCAAAAACATACACGCCGGGTTTCTCTTTTTTCAGGTAAGCCTTATAAATATCATGTAAATGTTTGGAAAATAAAGAATAACGGTCTCTGTTTCCTTTCGCGTCTTTTATAAATACTCTGTTGTTGTTTAAGTCAATGTCACGTAGTCTTAAATTGCGGATTTCCTGTCGGCGCAAACCAGCAGTATAACCAATGGCCACTACAAGTTTATGTTTAAGATTGTCGGTGGTATTCAGCATGCCGGATATCTCCTCTTGGGTGAAATAATCGGGAAGATGAAACCCTTTTCGGGGGCGCATTACACATTTTTCCGATAAGGTCTGATTGTGTACTTTTTCAAAGAAGAATTTGAAGGAGTTAACAAGATTGTCCTGATGGGAAGTTGATTTCTCCCGGTGAAGGATCATGTATTCCCGGATATCTTCATCTTCAATAAAAGCGGGATGTTTATAGTTGAAATAGGCAAGGAACTTCATGAAAGCACCCAGATACATTTGCTGAGTTTTTATGCTGTAATTCGTATTTTTTAAAATGACTTCGTATTGCAAACGATAGATGTCCTTTAATTGGTATCGCTGTAATATCCGATATAATTTGGCTTTTATGGATTCTAATGTATGTGGCTTTCCTTTGTTCTCCACAAGATGCTTTTTTTGTTCATATCTGATTTTGCACTTTGTTACCAATTTCTTAAAATAAATACCGGCTTCCGGATCATTACCGGGTAAACGGAATTTGCTTTCAAATAAATTTTCCGAATCAACCTGCAAAGTGCAAATATCCTTTAAATTTATATTTGCGTGAAAAACCAAAAACAACAGCAACCGGTCGCCGGGAGAATCTATTTCTTCGATTAGTTCTTTCAACTCATGAAAAGGAAGAAACAGAAAGGTTTTTTTCACCGGATTTTTATGCGATAAATAAAAGAACATTTTATCGCGCCCCAGCGTGCGTTCATAATAAAACTTGATGGCGGCAATGGTTTGCCGAAGTGAGGTTTCGCCCAAACTTCCGGATTTCTCTTTTATGTACCGGTATAGTTCATGATAGCCCAGGTTTTGTATATCCTCATTTGCATGGTCGATCAGAAATTTCCTGAAAAACACTTGGTATATTTCACAGGTACGTGGACTCATTCTTTTTAAAATGAGTGTTTCATTATAAGCATGAAAGATGGCGTTCAAACTTTCTGGTAAGTCAATGGGTTTCTCAACTGGTTTGGACACATTATTATTTGAAACAGCCGGTGTCTGCACCAATGATTTTTCCCATAAATAGCCGTTTTTCTCAATGATGGCTACTACTTTTTGATAAAGCTCGTTGTTGCCCTCAAACATCCAGTTTCTCTGTTTTTTCAGCCAGAAACCATCCTTCAGATTATTAAATACATTAAATAATTTTGGGGCATATCCATGATCAACATAAAACTTCTTTTTGGCTTTATCAATTTTTATATGAACCCTGGCTTTATTTGATTCCTGATCCGGCTCATCCTTTTTTTCCTCTTTTAAGATATTGGCAGTGGCATCGGTATCACAAAAACAGATATCAAGGTCATCTACTGAGTTATAAATCTCTGTAATCCATTCCTTATAATTATTTCGGAAGGGGATGTGCCAAAGTTTTTTAGTATTGCTGTATTTCCGGTCGGGAATATTCCGGGTAATTTGGTCCACCTTGCTGTTTGGGGTATAATCATATTCCAGCGCAAGACGTTTCTCTTGTCTGTGGTGAATGGAATATATCTTTATACTGATCATGTACAGAAGATTTGGGTTTTGAACCAATTATACAATCATAATCAAAAATAGGTGATATTTTACAAATAACAAAACACATATGTTTATTAAACAGTTGCATAGCAAGGCCAATCCTCGGTTTTAGCGACAATTTATGCTTAAGCAGTTCCGGCAGCACCTGATGGAAAAGACGCGAAGCCGCGTTTGGTGTTTCAGTGGTAGATTTTTTGTATAGAGTCATATTCATAGCAGCTTCGTACCTGCTTCGTACCAGCTTCGTATTTGCTTTGTACCAGCTTCGTACCTGTTTCGCAATAAACTCATTGTAAACTCAATTTAAACTCAATATAAAGTCTACTTAAATTCAATTATAATAGACTTTAATTAGACTTTATAATGAGTTGAATAAGTCTTAATTAAGACTTTGTAATGAAGCTGCTACGAAGCTGTTACGAAGCTGCTACGAAGGTGGTACGGCGCAGGTACTAACGAACTGCATTATTTCATTAGTGTCTTACTTCTGATATTCGTGTGTTTTTCGGCAAAATATTTTATAGTTCCTTCGAAAGGCTCTTCATATTGCGCGCTCCACGGCTTGGATGGTTCTGTTACGATTGAGTTAACGCTCTGTTACCGTGACTTATCCGGAAAAACACAACTTTCCCAAAAAAAATTTGATAAAGTCATCGCGACTGCATATATTTGCTTATAATATAATCGAAACAAAGATTAAAATATAACCATGTATTTTGCATCCAATTTAAAATTATTGCGCA
>JBEPWN010000210.1:0-5289 GCA_041642395.1 Marinilabilia sp.
CCTTTAGTTATGCCATGATGATGAATGACATCTCTGCTAAAATTAGAGCATGAGGGTTCATATAAACAATCTGCCGAAAAATGTTTTGACAAGGAAGTTTGATATAAATATAGCAAACCTCCCAGCGTCCATTTTACCGGATTAATTTTATCAATAAAAGGATCATTTTTTGCGATCAGGAATTGACGTTTCCGGTTTTTTGCCGATTCAATTTGTGTTTTTTCTGCATTTTCGGATGCAGCAATCAGCGCCAAATCTGCATGATTGCTGAGTTGTGCGTCTGCCGGATAAATTGTGAGCAGAAAAGCAATAAAAAGGCAACCTCTAAAAATCAATTTTTTCAGCATCTTCCGGAATTTTAAAATTGAAAAGTTGATCATCCAGATCATCGCCTGTCTGGATATCGGAATAGGTGGTTCTGCGTACAGTGCTGTCGTTATCAGCAGTATAAGTGATTTCTGTAATCTTCCGGGGCAGACAGAACCGTGAGCTTTTGTAATAATTGTAATAGTAGATTTTTTTCAATATTTTTCCTTTGTGGTTGAAGTATTGGGCGTATACAGGCAGAAAATTTTCTGAAACAAGCTCTACCGAACTCACAGCTTTCATTGCCGGTGGTGCCTGCCAGGTAGTTATGATGTAATTATCTTCCCGGCGGGTGTCGGTTTGCGAAAATCCTTCGTGCTTCAGGCCCATATCCTGCGTCTGATTATTAACAAAGTAATACAAAAGCTCATTTGAGCTTGAGTACTGGCTGTTTTGTAAAAATGTTACCGTATTGTCATCCGGGGTATAAATGGTTGTCTCACCTTTTTGGTTAATGGTTTTGTAAAATTCTTTAGGGGACAGATAATGGCTGATAATTTTTCCTGTTTCTCCATCATACAGAGATGTGGATTTGGCGTTAAATAGACTTCCTTTTTGGTATATTTGATAAAAAGCATCTACGCTTACTTTACCGCGATAGGTTTGCGCCATAGATATTGCAGGCATAAGCAATAATGTGATGCTCAACCCAAAAAACAGGGCTGATATTCTGTGTGTTTTATTCATGAAATCTGAAATAATCATAAGACATATTAATATGCATTCAGGTAGATTGATAAACAAAACAGGTCTGACTCAAGAAGGCCAGACCTGTTTTTATTTTTTTGATGAGGATAACCTACCACATAAAGAATTTCGGATTATCAACATAAGCGCTAATGTCGTCCCAGTTTACTGCCAGTACGATTAAGTCAATCAATGGAACCAGTCCGAAAATACCACCGCAGGTGAGGATGTAACCAATACCTGTCATTGTTTTTGTCCCCAGATAAAACCGGTGAATTCCCAATCCTCCCAGAAAGAAGTCAAGTAAGATTGCTATCAGAGGATCTTTTCCGTTTGAGGCAGGCGATATGGCCATCGAAGGGGCTGCGTCAAATACATTGGAAATCATGCTGAACGAGGTTTCAGCCGCTGAAGCAAACAGGCTTTCAACTTGTGCATCATCAATTGTGTAGGATGCAGATGCCTGGTTTGAGAATGCTGCAATCCCAAACACCAGGGTTAGAGCAATTAATAGTTTCTTCATAACAAATAATGAATTAATGAAAAAATGAATTAATGGTTAATAATTAATACAAAAATAGTAATTACTTTTAATAGTATTGATAATATAATTAATTTATAGAAGATCTAAACATTTGGCATATATGCTTGTCTTGATGGTGTTAATGTAAGAGAATGATTGCTTTATCCTTTATTTTTGTGGACTGATATATGTTTTAACTGTGTTTATCAAAAAACTAATGATTGAATACTCCAATTAACCGCAGTACAAATGTTGAAGCCAAAGAATATTTCCATTCTTCGCTTAATGTTCCTCTTGCTAACAGTGGCTATTATGTGGTACCACCATTCTTGTCCATGGAAATATTGAAGCGGGAGAGTGCATATGACTCTGAATTGTTTTTAAACACTTCCTTGTCGAAATTTGGGGATGTTTTTGGGGCTGACGTTGCTTTGTTTACCATCATTAATAAATGGGATAAGTCATCTATTGGTGCCAAAGTTTACGTTGAAGTGGAATATATCCTGAAGTCAGTTTCAACAAATGAGGTGCTTTTTACCCGAACCGGGTCAGTTACTTATGATACGTCTGTTTCTACCGGTGTGGGGGGTGCCTGGGGTGTTCTTGCCGATATTGCAGCATCAGCAATAAATACGGCAGCCGCAAAGTATGTTGATGTGGCAAGGGCATGTAATGCTTATACTTTTAAAGATATTCCTGTAGGCAAATACCAGGAAGGGTATGCGTTAGATGGAGATCAGCATGCCGGACCAAAGGAGTTTGATGTTACGTTAAATTCAAAATACAGGTAAATAGTGTCGATCTGGTGTAATGACCCCTAATTTGTCGAATTATAATTTTTGATAATATTTTTATTTTTTCAAGGCAAGCTTTACATCCATAGTTAAACTACGGCGAAAAAGTTTAACGGAGAAATAAAATAGGGCGAAAATTAGTTTGGGAAATTACGGGTCTTTACCCTATCATCTAATATTTACAAATCTAAAAATCCATTTGTCTGATTGTCATTCAATTTGAAGGATCGTCTGTGTAAACTGGAAATTCCATGTTTCCTAATTCCCAAGCGATGCTGTCTGGTGGGATAGCCCTTGTTCTGATCCCAGTGGTAAACAGGGAATTCCTTGTGCTTTTTTACCATAAATTCATCCCGGTGGGTTTTTGCAAGGATACTGGCTGCTGCAATGCATTTATATATACTGTCGCCTTTTATCACACAGCTGTGAGGAATGCCAGGATACGAATGAAACCGGTTTCCGTCGATAAGCAATGACTCAGGTGCAGGGTTTAGTTGCCCGATGGCCAGATGCATCGCTTTTATTGAGGCATTCAGGATGTTGATTTGATCAATTTCTTCATTGGTGACCATGGCCACCGCCCAGGCTATGGCATTTTCTTCGATGATGCAACGGAGGATGTTTCGTTTTTGTGCGGACAATAGTTTTGAGTCATTAAGCAATGGGTGATCAAAGTCCCAGGGCAAAATAACCGCTGCAGCAAAAACAGGGCCTGCCAGACATCCGCGGCCTGCCTCGTCGCAGCCGGCCGAAGGTTCCAGGTGAGTAGCCCCATGATGATTAAGAAGTTCTCCGTCAATTCCGGGAAGCAGCATGTGACTGGAAATGCCATTGGTTGTTGCTACGGGATGAAATGAATGTTTTTTCATATTACCAATAGTCCGTTAAACTTGGCTGTAATTTACATTTGCATTGATAATTCCTTTGTTTCAAAATTTCTTCATTGGTAGAAAAGAAAACGATCTACCCCTGTATTCTAAGATTGCTTCTCCCGATATCGTCCCTCATCGGGATCGCAATGACACCCTCTCACTTTTTATATGGAAGAGGTTGGAAGAGGGCAGAGCGGCATTGCCGCTCTGCCCTCTTCCAACCTCTTCCTCGTTACGCGAAGGGTCTGTCATTGCGAGGGCTTTGCCCGAAGCAATCTCTAATGATATTCACGCTACTTTAAACTACAGTCTTAAACGTTTGTATTGGCTTGAGATATAATTGCTTAAAGCTTGTGAGATGTTTGTATTAAGAAGCAGATTATCAATCCCGAAGGGTCGGGATACGATTCATCTTACATCTATATATAAAAATCTAACGATCTACTGTAAGCAAACGGGAAGGATTTTTCCTATTCCTGGCTATATATGACTTCCATAACCGTTTGCCCCACTGCTTTAAGTGTATTGCGGTCGATGATTTCCATGTTGTCGTCATGTGTATGCCAGTAACTGCCAAAAGAAGTGTTGGTTCCAGGGTCGTATTGGATGATATTGACAGCCGGAATTCCGGTGTGACGGTGTACATAAATATGATCATCAGTAATATAGCCCCCGTCTCTGAAAATGAAATAGCTGCCATAGCCAAGCCTGGCGGCAGTATCCCATATATGATCAACAAGCCTGGGTGCCATGCTTAGAGAAGCTTTTTCCTGGTAAAACTGTGCTCCCTCAGCACCTACCATGTCGAGTAGAATGCCATAGCGCGCATAGTAATTTTTTTTATGGGGATTCTTGCCCCAATATTGACTGCCCAGGCACCAGGTGTCTGGTTTATATTCAATATCGAAATGGTTGGGAGTGCCATAATCTTCGGCATCAAAAAAAATAATGTCGATGCCCGGATAGGTGGGATGTTTATTAAGGTGTCGGGCAATTTCCATTAACACAGCCACTCCGCTTCCTCCATCATTGGCTCCATCGATGGGCTGGTTCCGTTTCGCCGGATCGGGATCATAATCGGCAAAGGGACGTGTATCCCAGTGAGCGAAAAGTAAAATTCGATTGTTTTTTTCCGGCTGGAATTGTGCAATGATGTTTTTAATGTTCAGGATCTTGTTATTGAAGGCGGTTACTTTTCCTTCCTGCACAATCACGCTGGCACCCAGACTTTTCATTTTTGCAGTCAGCCATTCCGCACATGCTTCATGTTCGGGGGTGTTGGGTACGCGAGGGCCAAAATTGACTTGTTTCTGCACATAATGGTATGCAGAATCGGCGTTAAAATCCGGTGTCATTAGTTGTGGCTTCGATTCCTGTTGTTGCCCCTTTTTATCCTTAGAGCTTTTGATGTTACAACCGGCGCCCAATGATATCATTGCGATCAGTACCAAAAGCAAAGGTGGGCGATAAATGGATTTCATGAATTTCGTCATTTGTAATTTTATTTTTTTCAAATGATTCATACCCTGTTTTATAGTAAATTAATTAATGAACAAACCGAAAAAATTAAACCCGCGAAGCGGTGATAGATAATTAATCTTCTCAGCACAATTCTCAACCACGGAGTGCCTCTCGAAGGCAGCTTACATGAGGTGTTTAAAAGTATTTGGCCAAAAACTGCATGAATTCAATTGATTAGGTACTACTAGCCTATTTGCCTGACATCTAACATCTATTGACCTACTGGCCTACTGGCCTAATCACCTACAGAATTATTTCACTTCCCATTCCGCCCCTTTTTTTCCGTCGCGTATTTCAATTCCCAGACGGTTGAGTTCGTCACGGATTCGGTCGGCAGTTTCAAAATCCCTGGCTTTTTTAGCTTCCTGGCGTATGTTTAGTAAAAGATCCATTGTTCCACTGAGGAGTTCCGAGTTCCCTGATTCTGCTTCATCTTCAGTATGTAAGCCAAGAATGTCTCCTGCAAATAAATGCATGATCTGCTGGAATGTTTCCAGATCCTCTGATGTGAAAAATTCCTTCCCCG
>JBEPWN010000211.1:0-5280 GCA_041642395.1 Marinilabilia sp.
GTAAGACTTTTGGATGCATTGATTTCCAATGGTACCGATACTGAAATGCTGGTACTCGAATCTGGAGGGGAACACCATAATATCCATTCCCTTGTGCAGACCAGGAAAGAGCGATTGATCAGGAAAGTCAAATTTGTGGCCGAAGTTTTATCTTTCATCCCATATGAAAAAAACCGTCATCAACGATTTACTTTTTCATCTGCTCGTTTTGGGTATGATATCAGTAAACATCCTTTAGTCAGGGAAGCTGATATTTTACATTTGCATTGGATTAATCAAGGATATTTGTCGCTTCAGGATCTTTCTAAACTCTTTAATACCGCCAAGCCTGTAATCTGGACTTTACACGATACCTGGCCATTTACCGGCGGATGTCATTATCCTGGAACCTGTGGGGGCTTTACTTCCACATGCGGGAATTGTCCGTTATTGAAATTTCCTTATGAGAAAGATATGTCAGCCAGTCAGCACATTAAAAAGGGTGGGATTTATTCCAGGGCCTCCATTACTTTTGTGGGTTGCAGTAACTGGATGAAAGAAATGGCTGAAAAGAGTTCGCTGTTCCGCAAAGATCTGAAAACACCCGTAAGGAAAATATTTAATCCCATAGACCTTAATCGATTTTGTCCAGGCTCCCGGAAGTTGGTGAGGCAGGAACTGGGATTACCTGAAGATAAGAAATTACTATTGTTCGGAGCAGCTAATATAGCTGATCCGAGAAAAGGAACCAGTCTTTTACTGCGGGCATTGAAGAATTTAAATACGAATCACCCTCATTTACGTGATGAGATGGAATTGGTGGTCTTTGGAAAAAATATTTCTTCATTTGAGGAGGGCATTCCTTTTCGGATGCATTCGTTTCATATGGTTTCTTCACAGGACACTATGGCTAAATTGTACCAGGCCAGTGATATGTTTGTTTTACCATCAATGCAGGACAATTTGCCTAATACGGTAGTGGAATCACTTTCATGCGGAACGCCGGTGGTTGCTTTCAAAATAGGTGGAGTACCCGAAATGGTTGAGCACGGACAAACAGGCTATCTTGCTTTGCCTGGCAAATGGCGTGAACTGGGTGAAGGAATTCTATCCTTGTTGAATGACTCTGAACAAATGGGTAAAAATGCACGTAATTTTGCAGAAAACAATTTTGCACCTTCAATAGTAGCCAGTCATTATCAGGAAATCTATAAAACAATACTCTGATCGGATGCATCAACCCAAAGTCAGTATCATCACTGTTGTTTTCAACGGAGCAGATACCATCGAAGGAACCATTACCAGTATCGCTGCACTTGCCTATCCGAATGTGGAATATATTATTGTGGATGGTGGCAGTAATGATGGCACACCGGGCATCATAGAAAACCACCAGGAAGTCGTTTCGCGATGGATTAGCCGTCCCGATGCCGGATTGTATGATGCAATGAACAAGGGCATGGAAATGGCTACTGGCGATTACTTTTGGTTTATCAACTCAGGTGACGAGCCAGCCTCTCCTGAGATTCTGGATAAAATATTTTCTAATGAGGTCCCGGCCGATGTTTATTATGGTGAAACCATGGTCATCGATGCTGATGGAAATGAAATTGGCCGGCGCCGTTTGTCTCCTCCTCAACATTTATCATGGAAAGATTTCCGGCAGGGGATGCTGGTTAGTCATCAATCATTTATCGCATCCCGGCAGGTAACAAAAAAATATGATTTGCGCTATAAATTTTCAGCCGACTACGATTGGTGTCTTTATGCGCTAAAACGATCTTCAAATGTAAAAAATACAGGAATGGTGCTTTCACGGTTTCGTGAAGGCGGCCTTACGCGGCAAAACATTTTACCGGGATTAAAAGAACGGTTCTTCATTATGATAAAATACTTTGGGCTGATGCCAACAATCGCCGCACATTTTAGAATTGCACCACGATTTTTTTATTTTTGGATAAAAAACAAGCGGTTTTAGCTTATTCCTGTTTTTCCTTTTCTGTGGGCCGGTAGATGTAAACAACTCCATATTCGGAAGCCCGCTGACGTTTTTCTTCGGGCTCAAATTCAGAAAAATTAGATTCTATATCGTTCCAGAGTTTCACAATGAGCTGATCGGCCACCTCTCTTTGTTCAGCCACTTTTTCATGCAGTTTCTGCGAAGTTTTCTGAATGTCTTTATGGAAGTCATAATTTTCATGGAATTTTTCAAATCTCATTTTAACCATGGCAATGGTTGGGTTAAATATCCGTGAACCTCCCTTTGCTGTCCTCTCTTCATCACCCTTTATTATTTTTTTTCCCCATTCCAGAAGTTGATTCTCAGTGGTTATTTCGGGGATATTTTTATCATTTTCAGATAATCCAAAGAAAGTTCTGACGTGAGACTTAAGCTCGCCTCTTGCAATGCCCATATTTACCACTTGGAGAAAATGGGACAGATACATCCGGGCTGTTTTAAAATGTTCTGATAAAGATTTTCCAAATTTGGATTGCCTGTCACGATTGAACTGATATTGTTGAATGATTTGTTCATATTGAGGAACAAAAGCTTTAACATCGAAAAGCAATTTTTGAGAAAAAGCCAAATCTACGGGTGATAACTGGCTGCCTTTGTTTTGGGCTGTTTTTAGAGCTCTGAGTCTTGCCTGATCGGTGTTGGGAAGTCTTCTGTATGGCATGGTCTGTTTTTTTCTTTAGGGCGGAAGTTAGAAAAAAGTTCAACCAATTACAAACCAAAGAGATAATTGAAGCAGCATCAAATACCACTAGTCAGTTAAAAAGAAGCTTAAACGTAAAGTAATCCTTCGCTGAAGCTAAGCATTCTGAGAGACGCAGAAACGCAAAATTCATTGTTTTTCAAACCATTTGTTATGATATACTTGCAAGAGTTTAACAAACTATTAAAAAACCCGCCATCAGGCTCTTTGAAAAAACATGAGGCGGGTATTATTGTTTTCAATAAATGTTTAGTCTTGCATTTTTGCCTTAAGAAATTGGCGATTCAGCCTCGCAATATGAGCCAGAGAAATACCTTTGGGACATTCCACCTCACAGGCACCTGTATTGGTACAACCGCCAAAACCCAATTCATCCATTTTTGCGACCATATTTTTTGCACGACGGGCAGCTTCCGGTTGACCTTGGGGAAGTAAAGCCATCTGACTTACTTTTGCTGCCACGAAAAGCATGGCAGAGCCGTTTTTACAGGCTGCTACACAAGCACCACATCCAATGCAGGATGCGGCATCCATAGCTTCATCAGCATTTGGTTTGGGAATTGGAATGGAATTGGCATCGGGAACTCCTCCCGTATTAATGGACACATATCCACCTGCTGCAATGATTTGATCGAAAGAAGAGCGATTAACAATAAGATCTTTGATCACGGGAAAAGCTGCCGAACGCCAGGGCTCAATAGTAATGGTTTCGCCATCTTTAAATCTGCGCATATGCAACTGGCAGGTAGTTACATCATCGTCGGGCCCGTGTGGGCGGCCGTTTATATACAGAGAGCAAGTCCCGCAGATGCCCTCCCGGCAGTCATGATCAAAAGCCACAGGCATCTGTCCATTATTGATCAATTGTTCGTTCAGGATATCAAGCATCTCCAGGAATGAAGTGTCAATAGATATATTGCTGAGCTCATAAGTTTTGAACTGTCCTTTGGCTTTTGGATCAGCCTGGCGCCAAACTTTGAGTTTGATATTTATTGTTTTATCCATGATTCAAATTCTATTTAAAATTTATAGACGAGCTCTACTTATAGTTACGCTGAACAAGTTTTACAGCTTCAAACTTCAATTCTTCTTTATGAAGCTCAGGTTCCTGGTCATCACCTTTGTACTCCCAGCAGGCGGCATAAGCAAACTCATCGTCTCTGCGCAGTGCTTCGCCATCCTTGGTCTGATATTCTTCGCGAAAGTGGCCTCCGCATGATTCTGCCCGATGCAGGGCATCGCGTGCCATAAGTTCTCCGATCTCAATGAAATCCGCCAGGCGACTGGCTTTTTCTACCTCTACATTCATGTCTTCGACTGAACCTGGAATGCGTACGTTGCTCCAGAATTCTTTCTTGATGGCTTTAATTTTATCAATTGCCTTTTGAAGACCTTCCTCATTTCGGGCCATTCCGACAAAATCCCACATGACCAGTCCAAGTTCTTTATGGATGCTGTCCACAGAGCGTTCTCCTTTGATATTCATTATCTTGTCAAGTCTTTCTTTGACTGATTGTTCAGCTTCGTTGAACTCGGCTTCTTTGGTGGTCATTCGTGGTGTACCAATATCATCAGCCAGATAATTCTGGATGGTGTTGGGCAAAACAAAATATCCGTCAGCCAGTCCCTGCATGAGAGCAGATGCACCCAGGCGGTTGGCGCCATGATCCGAAAAATTGGCTTCTCCTGCACAGAAGAGCCCTGGAACTGTGGTTTGCAAATTATAATCAACCCAGATTCCACCCATGGTATAATGAATAGCCGGATATATCATCATTGGGGTTTCGTAAGGATTTTCGTCCACGATCTTTTCGTACATCTGGAAAAGGTTTCCATAGCGTGCTTCAATGGCATCCTTTCCAAGTCGTTCAATGGCCGACTGGAAATCGAGATAAACAGCCAGTCCGGTGGCACCAACTCCAAAGCCGGCATCACAACGTTCTTTTGCTGCGCGTGAAGCAACATCGCGGGGAACCAGGTTTCCAAACGCTGGATAACGGCGCTCCAGATAATAGTCGCGATCTTCTTCTGCGATATCCACCGGCTTTAATTTTCCATTTCGAATGGCTTCCGCATCTTCTTTCTTTTTTGGCACCCAAATACGTCCGTCGTTACGCAATGATTCGGACATGAGAGTAAGCTTGCTTTGAAATTCTCCGTGAACCGGAATGCAAGTGGGATGTATCTGAGCAAAACAGGGATTTGCAAAAGCTGCCCCTTTCTGATATGCTTTCCAGATGGCAGAGCCATTGGATCCCATGGCATTGGTCGACAGGAAGAAAGTGTTGCCGTAACCACCTGTTGCCAATATAACAGCATGTCCAAAATGGCGTTCAAGTTTGCCGGTTACCAGATTACGGGAAATAATACCCCTGGCTTTGCCATTCACCATTACAATCTCAACCATTTCATTGCGGGTATGTAACTCCACGCTTTTTGCATTTACCTGACGCATTAGTGCCTGATAGGCACCAAGCAGTAATTGTTGTCCGGTTTGCCCCCGTGCATAAAAAGTCCGGCTCACCTGGGCTCCGCCAAAGGAGCGGTTATCCAGAAGTCCGCCATATTCACGGGCAAAAGG
>JBEPWN010000212.1:0-5258 GCA_041642395.1 Marinilabilia sp.
TCTTCATTTGCCTTTAAGGGCACAATAAGAACAGCTTTTGGCGTAGCCTCCCCCAGACCTGAAGTGATATTGACATAGTCCTGAGGCACATCCGTCATATAAATAGTGGCCTTTTCGAGTGCGCAACGACCAATCAACCCGTCGCCCCAAGGGATGATCTTATCGGCAAATTTTTTCCGGTCGTAAGCCACACACGCACTCATTTCAAAATATTTATCTTCCCCGTTGGTCGACTGGTCCAGCAAAAATACACCGCCCTGGTTTATCTTCATGTAATTAACCAGATAATGAATAATATTATAGGAAAGCTCCTCCAGGTTATCGTTATTCTTCCGCAACAATTCGGCAAACTGAGCAAGCCCCTGTGTAACCCAGGTACGTTGCTCCTCCTCCAATCGTCGCTGTTCCTGATCTTTCTTACTTTGAACCATAAATTCACGCAACTTTATGAGCGCTTTGGTCAATGAATCCCGGTTCTGATCATTTGGTAAAGTTTCCTGAAGTTTTCCCTGTCTGAGATTGTCAATAAATCCCAATACCATGCGGGTTTTTCCGGCTTCTTCTTTAATCCTTCGATTTTGCTTGCGGATGGCCCCAACAAACACATTGGTCACCTGGTAACCGGCAATGGCAAAAATTGCAGGTAACAAGGCTACGATCCACAAACCGGGTACTAAATAAAATAAATGCCGGAGCCCACCACCAGATTGTTGAACAGGAGCTGCATCCAGGCTGAGCAAAAATATGACAACAGCTAGTATCAACCCAAGAGCAAATCCCCGGAATGAATACTTAAATGATATGTTTTGATAATCAGAATTTTTCATTTTGTCATTTCATTTGACGAATTTCAACATTGATACAAATTTGGTATTGGTTTTTGAGACTGCTTTACCTTAGTAAAACCCTTCTTCTGAAAAACAAAATTTTCACATGCTGACCATTAAATATACAGAAAGGCCACATTCAAAAATAACTGAACCTCTCCATTTTATTTGGTATAAACGATGATTCCTTAAAAAAGGTTATATAAATCTATCCAGCAAATATGGTCCAATTTGTTCAATGCCCAAAACCTCTCCTGCAGCGCCTAATTTAATTGCTTCCCGGGGCATCCCGAAAACAACGGAAGTCTTCTCATCCTGAACAATAGTAGAAGCCCCTGTCTCCTTCATCTCAAGAAGTCCTTTCGCACCATCATTTCCCATGCCGGTAAGTAAAATTCCCATGGCATTTTGACCAGCATAACGGGCAGCCGAACGAAAAAGGACATCTACAGAGGGTCTGTGCCTATTGACAAGAGGTCCTTCTCTAACTTCAACAGTATATTCTTTCCCTGTTCGTTTTAATAACATATGAAAATTACCCGGTGCTATCAGTACCCTTCCCTGATATAACCGGTCACCATTTTCCGCTTCTTTTACTTCCAGATTACACAATGCATTAAGGCTTTTGGCAAATGAGCGGGTGAACACTTCAGGCATGTGCTGAACAATGGCAATTCCCGGCATTTGAGCAGGAAGATTCCTGAGAAACAATCTTATGGCCTCTGTACCTCCGGTTGAAGCACCCACAACAATAATTTTTTCAGTATCAATAATTTTTTTGTTGGATCCGCTCCTTTGCAAAATCACATCAGCAGAATAACGTGGAGTAACCCAGTCCACCTGCGGAGCATTGCTGATTTTAAGCCGTGTTAGTTTGGCCTGAGAAGCAGCCTTGACAGCATCACACAATAATATTTTAGATTCACTGATAAACTGAGCTGTGTTCATAGCCGGCTTACCTATTATCTCGGATGCACCATATTCGAGGGCCTTCATTGCCGTTTTAGTTCCCCGCGCCGTAAGCGATGATATGACAACTACAGGAATAGGATGCTGTGACATAATTTTCCTCAGAAAAGTAATACCGTCCATTCGCGGCATTTCAATATCCAGGGTAATCACATCAGGAACTTCCTTCATGATCTTTTTAACAGCAATGAGAGGATCAGCAGCTGTTCCCATGACCTCAATGTCGGGATCCGACTCAAGAATGGCTGACAAGCTTTGTCTCACGACCGCTGAGTCATCCACAATTAAGACCCTGATTTTTTTACTCATAACTGATTAAGTCCAGAAAAATAAATTATTTCGCCTGCTTATCAAGAAGCTTATGCCGAACCTCACCCGAGTCGGTAAAGAAAAGGATCTTTCTTCCTTTTTTTCCACCAGTACTTGACGCGATAATAGGAATCTTTTTCCCCTCCAGAATCATCCGGGCAAGGCGAATATTCCTCTCGCCGATAAGTGTCCCGTTGGCACCGCTTTGTATAAGCTCACCTCCTCCAAATATTTTAGCCTTCAGATCAGATCTCCGCGCTCCAAGTTGAACCATACGTTCAATGAGCTTATCTATAGCGATATCCCCATACTTGGGCGATGCCAGATCATTACCATTCCAGTTAGGTAACATATAATGATTGATCCCTCCAATTTGGGATACAGGATCCCACAAGCATATCGCCACACATGATCCGAGGATGGTTTTAACCACATACGGTTCTTTACTGACAAACAAGGTGGATGGATATAAGAAATGTTGTAAATATTGCTCCATTTAATTAAACCCTTAAAAAATCTCATCTCCATCATCAAAAAAGAGATCATTTCCTTCACCACTGAACCCGTCCACTACATTTTTTGCTTCGGGAATATGAATTATAAAGGTTGAGCCTTCACCTTTTTGACTCTCAATTTCGATATCACCTCCCAAGACATCCAAAAGCGCTTTAGTGATCGATAATCCAAGACCGTGGCCCCGGTTAAGAGAGTTGATGCCTGTATCTAACCGCTTAAACCTTTCAAATATGATTTTCCGGTGTTTCTCCGAAATACCTGTGCCATAATCACTAACCGAAAAACTAAGTTTTTCCTCATCGGCCCAAACCCTGATGATAACCTTACTATCCTTATAGCTGTATTTAAGAGCGTTATTCAGAAGATTGCTCAAAATCAATTTTATTTTCTCACTATCGGTCTTAAAATAAAAATTTTTACCAAATCCATACTGAATATTCCATTCAAATTCAATTTCAATCCCCATTTTCCGGGCCACCAAATTAAATGCATCAATGATGCTTTGAATAATGCCCCGGATATTCACTTTAGAAATATTGGGAGCAACCTCACCAGCTTCAACTTTGGCTGCCACAAAAATATTTCTCAATTGAAAATCCAGATTAAAAGCTTCGCTGTGGATGAGGGCGACCATGGAAACCACTTTTTTCCAATCATTTTTCTCAACCGCAAGAATTGATTTCGATAACCCCAGAATAGAGGTAAAAGGATTAACTATCTCATTTGAAATATTTGATATAAAATGGCTTTTAAGCGATTCCGATTCACGCAATTTACTAGTCACCCCCTGCAATTCCCGGGTAAGCATCTGAACCTCCTGCTCATATTTTTTACGGTCGTTGAGCTTCTCCCTGATTTCCTTTAATAGCTGTCTGTCAGTAATATTTGTCATAGTGCAATATTTATAGCGTAATCGTATTTTAACTTTATTAAAAATAATAACTTATAATATATTTAATCTTTTTGTTTAATCAGTCTGATGCTCAAACCAAAACCGGACATAAATATATTGAAAATCATTGAACTCCATCCTGATCAAATTCAACCATATTAATGTCGCTTAAAAATTGTCGGTTTTACATGGTCAAGCGGAACTTCCATTCCTGAAAGAGACTCGGAATGGCCGATAAAAAAATAGCCGTCTGAACGTAAATTCCGGCACAGACGGTTAATGACCTTTTCCTGAATATCCCTGTCAAAATATATCAACACATTCCTGCAAAAAACAACATCATAATTTTCAGATACATCATAAACCGATTCCATCAAATTCAAATATCTGAAACTTAAATTAGCTTGCAATTCAGGAGCAACCCGAATAGTCGGATTGTTTCTGTCCTTGCTCTTCAGAAAATATTTCTTCTTCAACTCATTGGGAACCATATCTACTTTAGACTCCTTGTAAATCCCTTTTGCAGCGGTTTCAAGCATCTGAGTTGATATATCAGTTCCCATGATTTTGTATGAAAACCTCGGATTTTGTCTTTTAAATTCATTAAGTGCAATGGCTATGGTATAAGCCTCTTCTCCACTGGATGAACCGGCACTCCAAACCCTGAAAGGCCTTTTGAAACCACTTTCGGCAGCAAAAGCAGGAAGCACGTGGTCCTTTAAAAATGCAAAATGTATCGGTTCTCTAAAAAAATCTGTTTTGTTTGTAGTGACCACGTTCAAAAAATTCAACAACTCGCGTTCCTGACCTTCTTTACTGAAAAAAAAATCACGATATTCGCTATATGAATTCATTTTCAGGTCACGAATTCGTTTCAACAATCGTCCCTGCAACATAATCCGCTTCATAGGTGGCATTTTAATGCCATATTCGCTGAATATATATTTGCTGAAAACCTGGAAATCTTTTTCAGATAACTCGGCCTTGAAACAATCAAACACTTTATTTTCGGGATATTTCTCCTCTGACATTTTTTAAATCTTCTCGCGTGCTGCCTTTAAAATTTTATCCATTTCGATCACCTCATTTTGTGAGAATACCTCATTGGGATCAATCACCAAAACAAACAGATCGTCTTTACTATATAATCCTGAAATATAAGGCGGTTTGTAATCCTGTCGAATGGGCTTTAACTCATGTTCTTCTATTTCAATCACATTTGAAACAGTGTCGGCCATAATGGCAACACGAAAAGAATCGTCCTCACCAGAATTTTGCAGATTAATCACAATAATAACAGAATTTTCAGATGCCTCAACCTTTCCAAGATTAAACTTCGTACCCGTATTAATCAAAGGAATAATCTCATCCCGGTATTCGAGAAGTCCAGTGATAAATTCAACTTTCTGAGGAACAGATCGGGGTTTTTCATATTCCCGGATCTCCATAACCCTGGAAACATGAATTGCAAAAGACTGATCTACAATATTAAATATCAGATATGAATCCATCTAAACCTTTGTTACTTATTTAAAAATTAATTTCATTAATCCGCTTTCAAGAAGAAGCATTGCCCTTGGTGCAATGCTCCCTTTCTGAGTTGGAGTGTACTACGCTACTGAAACAGCTGCAAGTTCTTGAATGTCAATAACATGAACAAACTGATCATGAATAGAAAAAGTCCCCTTAAAATTTTGCAACATACTTTGTTCATTACTCACCACCGTAGATTTCATTTCCATCCC
>JBEPWN010000213.1:0-5215 GCA_041642395.1 Marinilabilia sp.
CTTTTAAAATCACACTGAGCTTTAAGTTGTGCTTTTTTCGATGTTAAATTTGCTTAATCCTCTAAAGGGCACACTATATAAAGGATGAAGGGTCTATGAGCAATGAGCAATTATCAATGATCAATGACCAATGATCAATTATCAATGAGCAATTATCAATGATCAATGACCAATGAAGGCAATTATCAATGAGCAATTATCAGTTAGATTTGGCAATCAATATACACACTCTGAAATTTCTGGAAAGTTACGAAGCAACAACCCGTAGAGCAAGGTCTGTATTCATCTTCGATATCAGCGGACAAATACAAGTTGCTTTCATTCGGGTCTCGATCAATTTGTGTCTGTATCACCAGGTTTCGACGTTGCCTGTTCCGATTATATTCGGGATAGTTATTTAAATTGTCCTCTTCCAGGGACCAGGAAATCCTGTCAGAAATGCATCATGCTCCAGGCTGTTTGGGTAAACATTTAAAATAAAAGGCGGTTATATGACATTTTGTTACCTGATTTCCCTCAACAATTGTGTTAAAAATAATTAAAATACAATACTCGGTATTGCATAGTACTAATTATTCTTCATATATTTGTATAACACAATTCAAGGTAAAGACGAGTATTATAAACTCCTTGCAGCCAATACTGAAGAAAGGCCATCAAAAGGAAACGGAAATGAAAACTTTCAATTACGGCATCAGGAAATGGAATAATAAACGGTCGCTTCTCTTTTTTGCAGCAGCATTTTTATTTTTCCTTTTAGCGGGAAAGCACAACCATCAGTTTCCGCATTATGAAACACTACCTGCAACCAGGCAGGGGTTATTACACCAAAGTGTGAAACACTTCCCGGAAGCTGACTCTGGAAAAGATAGTTGCCAGAAAGAGATATCAGCCATTATGATAGGGTTACCATTCTAAAAATTGTTATTTATGAAAATTGAAAACGCCAAAGCCCAAATGCGAAAAGGAGTGCTGGAATATTGCATCCTGTCCATCCTTTCGCGGGGCGATGCTTACGCTTCTGACATCATTAAAGATATGAAAGAAGCCCGCATCATTGTTGTGGAGGGTACATTGTATCCCCTGCTCACAAGGCTGAAAAATGCCGGACTCCTCTCCTACCGGTGGGAAGAATCCACCCAGGGACCACCCCGAAAGTATTATGAACTCACCGAGCGGGGGCGTGAATTTCTGCAGGAACTTGACAAGTCCTGGAAGGAATTAGTAAATTCTGTTGATTTCATTCATTCCAAAAACCACAACCATGAAAAAAGTAGTGACCATTAATATTGCCGGCCGCTCATTTTATATTGACGAAGATGCTTTCGCCCGACTCGATCAGTATCTGAAAAATCTTGAGTCCTGGTCGCGCGAAAAAGAAGGCGGCAGCGAAATCTTCAGCGATATTGAAGGCCGCATCCGCGAATTGTTCGAAGACAAGATTGAACCCGCCACCGGGGTGATCTCACTGGATCTGGTGCACGAAATCATCAATACGATGGGACAGCCGGAAGATTTTGCTGAAGAGAATGGGGAAGAACCATCTGCCGGCCCGAAAGAGTATTCAGCAGAAACGATCATTCCGCCACGCCGCCGGCTCTATCGTGATATAGACGACCGGGTATTTGGTGGGGTCTGTTCGGGCATTGCTGCATATTTCAATATTGACCGCGTGGTGGTCAGAGTGTTGTTTGCCATATTGCCCTTCCTGAGTTTCGGAGCCATTATCCCAATCTACATCATTCTGTGGATCGCCATTCCTCCAGCCATTACCTCAACACAAAAACTCGAAATGCACGGGCACAATGTGAACATATCCAACATCGAAAAAAACATCCGCAATGAATACAATCAGGTGAAACAATCGTTCCGAAAATCAACGGCCTACCAAAAAGGGGAAGATTACCTGGGAAGGTTCAGAAAAAGAGACCGCAATGCCCTGATCGTGGCATCGGTGGTAATTGGGGTGCTGTTTCTTGCCAATCTCTTAAGGATTCCCTTGGAACCGGGATTCTTGCCTGCATTTCATTTCAACATGCCATTCGGACATTTTGGATTTCCCGGCATTTTCCCTCTGGTCCTTATTTTACTGATCCTGGGACTGGCATTTCGCTCGGCTCTCAAGGGATTTTTGATACTCATCCTTATCATCCTGGCAGGTGCATTTCTTTTTAAGATGCTGGGATTTTTTGCATGGCCGCATGGGATGTACATTTTCATGTGATTGTGATAAATTTAATGACACGACCCTGATGAAATGAGCATATAAACGCAAAAAATACTTGTTGTGATACGTATTGCAATCAAATCGTTTTACAGGGGAAAACAAGCCAAAAAAAACGAACAATGAAAAAAACGATCCAAATCAACCTTGGCGGACATGCCTTCAGCATAGAAGAAGACGCATTTGACCGTCTGGATACATACCTGAAGGCAGTGAGTGCCAAACTCGGCGACAGCGATGAAGCCAAAGAAACAATCGACGACATCAACCTCAGGATAGCCGAATTGTTCCGCGGAGTCCATCGCGATGCAGCAACAGCCATCACCATGAACGATGTGGAAGAGGTCATTAAAACACTGGGCGATCCCGACGATTATGAAGAGCCCGGCGATCCCGACGAACCCCAGAGGGAAAAAGCACCGATAGAACCACCCGTCAGAAAACAACTGTTTCGCGACCCCGACAACCGGTTCCTGGGAGGAGTATGCGGAGGACTGGGAAACTATTTCAGCCTCGATCCGATGGTATTCAGGCTGCTGTTCATTTTGGCTGCTTTTTTTTATGGGTCATCGCTTCTGATCTATATTATTTTGTGGATTGCCATCCCTAAAGCCACAACGGTGCAGCAGCGAATTATGATGATGGGAGGAGCCCCCGGCGGAGAGGCGTGGCGACGCCGGCAAATGGCCAGGAGCGGGGGTGGTGATGTGATGAATGGCATTTTGCGCGTTGTAGCGGTGATTGCAGGAGTGCTTTTAATCCTTGTTTCCTTTGTATCCATTATGGGACTGATCATGACCTTTTCGTTGACGGATATTCTCTTTGGCACTTTGATCAGCAATGGTTCATGGATACCCGAATTGGGAAGTTTATTCCTGATCCCCGAGCAAAGAATTACAGCTTTTCTGGGCTTATCCCTGACACTGGGAATTCCACTTCTGGTGTTATTTTACCTGGGCATGCACCTTATTTTCAGATTTAAACGGGGTGGTTCTGCATTCCTTGCCACTTCACTTATTTTCTGGCTGATGGGAATAGGTTTACTCACCTATACCGGCGTAAGTGTGGCCGCCGTATTTGCCAATAAAATTGAAGTCGATGAACGCACAGATCTGAAAATACCGGCATCCGACACCATATACATTGAGCCGGCCAAATCATCACTCCGGCTTGGTGAAGGACAGCATCTTTTCAGCAAAGACGGCATCTCCATAAAAAAAAGAGATGATAAGCTGCTCCTTGTCGGAACACCCGATATTGATGTAATACGAAGTCCCGACACCTTTAAGATTAAGGTTACCAAAAAATCAAGGGGCCAGAATCCTGATATGGCGATGCAGAATGCCAATATGATTGAGTATTTCTATTTACAGGATGATTCGCTGCTGATGCTTGACCGCTATTTTAGTGTACAGGACATAGCCATGATGCGCGGACAAAAAGTTGATGTCACAATCGAAATTCCGGAAAACAAACATATCAAGATAGCGGATGAATTTCGACACCTGATCGATATCAAATCGCAATAGATCATTAAATTTCCAGATGCAAGATGGATTGCATCATATTGGAAAACAATCTATTAACATTTTGAATTTAAACGATTAAATGACAATCTATTACAAAAGTATAACGGCCTATTGAAATCAGAATATCCCCAAAAAATGAACAAAATAAACAAAATAAGCAAACGGCTTTGGCTATTCATTGCTGTTTGCATCTCAACAATTGGCATAATCGCCCAAAACAGTACATCCGATAAGCTGTATGCATCACTCGACGGTTCCGAAGGGATCACCATCGTTTCCCTTTCCAAAGACATCATTAATATGGTGGACATGGTGGTGAACGAAGATGACTCCAAAGAAATAACCGGTTCACTGGAAAAAGTGAAATTCATGATCTGTAAAAAAGAAAAAGCTTCCTCATCCATCGATGCAATCATGCAAACATTCAATAAAAGGCCATTCAATTTGGTAGAGGAAAAAGAAGATAACGATGCAGAAATATTCATAATCCGGTCCGGCAGAAAAATAAAAGAATGTCATGTGGTTAACGATGGGGATGAAAGAATTTTTGTTCTTTCATTTTACGGCGATTTCAAGGTGGAAGACATTGATAAAATGGCAAATAAAGCAGATGGTATGAGATAATTTGCTAACTTGATTTCTGAAATCCATCTCTAAAGATCATGTTCAGCAAATTATCATTCATTTTCGCATACCTGTTTTGTTCTGTTGGGACCACTACTCAGGACGGTGCACAATCCCGGCTGACCGATAAACAGATGTGCCATATTATTCATACCCTGCCGCGGATGGTGCCGCAGCTCAGAGAGGCTGGAATTAATGTGTCACAGGCATATTATATCTGGCCAAGGGATGCCGCTTTGCATGCCAAAGGGGAAGTCTTGCTTGAACAGTATGGCTATGATCCCATTCGACTGGATGCACTGGAAACATACTGCAAAGCCTGGTTTTATGTCAATTATGATTCCCTTATCCATGAACGCCGAAAAATTCTTTCGTCCATTGAGGAGCATTTGACCGAAAATCCATACATCACAGATGACCAGAAACGCATCAATATTCGCATTCTAAACAAAAGTCTGGGGCACACAAAGGAAGAAATAAGAGAAAATATTGGCGACGAGAACATCCGTAAAGTAAAATCTTACAGAGATACACTCGCTACGATATGGCAAAATGTAAAGGAATAATGTTTTTGGATGACATACCGTTAAATCCTTGCAATACTTTATATGCCAACCACGTAACTTCTTTTTTCTAACATCTGGTTTCTAACCTCTAACTTCCGGCATCTAATTCCGAAGGGTTGCCCTAAAGATTTACAGACACATAACAACTATTCTTTTGCTGTATTTAATGGCAATAGTCCGTTAAACTTTTGTAATCGGCTGTCAGTCAATTGCATCAATTTAAAGCACGCAAGATGATAAGAAGTTGGTTTTCAATATGAAACAATTCATCT
>JBEPWN010000214.1:0-5215 GCA_041642395.1 Marinilabilia sp.
AAACAAAATCAGCTATGCTTCATATCAATATGAATTTTAAAATTCTATTTTTTTCGTTGTTGTTATCCATGCCGGTGACGGCGCAAGACAAGCCCGACTGGCAAAATGGTGTTCCTGAAGGCTGTACAACCATTACCGTCGGAAAACAAGCCACTTTTGATGGTTCGGTAATGACCTCACACACCGACGACAGTCACCGGACCAGAGCCTGGATGAACATTGTTCCTCCGGGGCGTCACGGACGCCGGGATGAAGTGACCATGTACAAGCGCGAAACGGATGATTCCGGCCCAATGCCCACATACAAACATACACCAATTGGAGAGATTCCTCAGGTACGCGATACATATGGTTTCATTAACACGGCCTATCCATGTATGAATACCGAGCAACTGGCAATAGGAGAATCCACTTTCGGTGGACGGGAATCTCTGGTTTCTGATGAGGGACTCATCGATTGTCAGCGATTGGCACAGCTAATGCTGGAACGTTCTTCCACAGCCCGCGATGCCATTAAAACCGGCGGCGAACTGTTGAAAAAATACGGATGGAATGATGCAGGGGAATGCCTTACCATTGCCGACACCAAAGAAGTGTGGCATATGGAAATTGTAGGTCCCGGCAAAGGAGAAACAGGTGCAATATGGGTGGCACAGCGTGTGCCCGATGACGAAGTAAGCGTAAATGCAAATGCTGCCCGGATTCAGGAAGTAGATCTTGAAAACAAAGAATTTTTCATGGCATCTGAAAATATTCTGGATGTGGCCCGCGACAGTATGTGGTGGAATCAGGCGGCAGGTCCTTTCCGGTTTGCCGATGCATACGCCCCCGAAAGCCGTGAATCCATGGCTGCCCGGCGAAGAGAATGGCGTGCCTTGGCAATGATGAATCCGTCTCTTAATCTGGATCCTGAAACGCGTGATTATCCTTTTTCTGTAAAACCACAAAAAGCTGTCACTCTGGAAAAGATGATCGATATTTTTAAGGATTATTATGAGGATACCCCATTCGATATGGTTGGACATATCAAAAAGGTAACCGAAGAGGGTGATACTATTCCCCATCCTATGGCCAGTCCGTTTATGCCGTACGATGCATACGATTTGTTTGATATTCACGGAGGATGGGGTGACCTTGGCGAACGCACCATCGCCCGCTGGTACACCATGTATGCCACCATTACCCAAAGCCGCGACTGGCTGCCCAATGAAATCGGCGGACTGGTATGGCTGGCTCAGGATAATGTGGCAACATCCGTTTATATACCCGTTTATTGCAGTGTTACAGATCTGCCTGCCTCCTACAAGGTTCCCGGGCGAAAAGGCTTCAACCGGAATTCTGCATGGTGGGCTTTTAACCGCCTCAGTACACTGGCATCTCAAAGGTGGAATGATATGCGTCACGATGTTGACAGCGTAATGATCCCTCTGCAAAAAGAGATATTCCAAAGTCAGAGGGAAGCCGAACGGGAAGCCATGAGCATGCGTACAAAGCACACCATTGACCATCTTACACGTTATACCGATGATTGGGGAAATAGAGTTGTCAGAGAAGCCTGGAACCTGGGAGATTTTCTCTGGACAAAATACGATGAAAAGTTCTGATCAATGTTCATAAATCATCTTGCGGGTCATACCCCCATCAATATAAATATTTTCTCCATTCACAAAATCATTTTCGGGGGCACAAAGCCAAAGCACAAGTGAAGCTATATCGGAGGGTTTTCCAACCCGTCCACTGGGATGTTGCGAATGGTCCCGTTCTCTGAGTTTTTCAGGATCGCCGGTGTGGATCCATCCGGGACTGATGCAATTGACGGTAATGCCTGTGCCGGACAGCGAATTGGACAGGGCGTGAGTAAGAGAAACGAGTCCTCCTTTGGAAGATCCATAGGCTTCGCCCGCAGGTTCCGACATAAGATGACGGGTAGATGCTATTTGAATGATGCGTCCGTATTTTCCGTGGGAGTGACTTTTAGCGAATTCGCGTGCGCAAATAAAAGAACCTCGCAGGTTGGTGTTGATGATATAATCCCACTCTTCAATGGTTATTTTTTCGAGAGGTGTGAAACGACTGATACCGGCATTGTTGATCAGAATATCGGCATGCCGCCATTCCATTTCGATCTGCCGGAAGAATTTCAGTATTTCATCGGTATCAGTCAGATCAAGACAGGTAGTGTGGATCCAGGGGTAGTGTTGTCTGAGGCTGTCAAGTCCTTCTTTGTCTTTATCGATTACCCATACTTTTGCACCGGATTCTTCAAGTGCGATGGCAATGGCTTTTCCAATTCCGTTGGCACCACCTGTTACAATGGCGCATTTTTCTTTTAGTTTGTGTTCCATAATGTATTTTCCGGAAATATTCAGTTTTAAGATAAGAATAATATTCAGAAAATACTAGTAATGTGACTTCTAAAATAATGATCCCGAATTCAGAGGATGAATTTTATTTACAGAGTCCCTCTGTCAAAATTCTCAAACCAAGGCTTCCATCCATTCAATTATGGTTGAAAACATCTATTAATTATTAAATCCATTTTTAGAAAATGCATCAACATCAAGCATCCACTCTTCAATTTCAATCATTTCTGATTTTTCTTCGAAAGCATTCACATCAAGCATCCAATCAGAAACTTCTAATGTTCGTTCTTCTACCACATTGATGGATTTTAGAAATGAAGGACTGACTGCTGTTTTGGAAGCGGAATTTGATTCCATTTTACCATTAAAGGCATTTGCTGCATTCAGGGGCAAGGTCAGAGCTGTGATGATGAGTAAAAAAATAGCTGAAGTTTTCATTTTAATGTCCTCCTTTTTAAGTTTGTAATAGCATTGTTGCTTTGGTTATTTCAAGAGATGTGCCAATACATGCAATAAACTGGCAAACAATAGATTACAAAGACCAGCATTTTCATTTTTAATCATTAAAATGTTCGGGTATGCTACAATTAACTGTTCGCTAACGAACACCTGTTGGAATTTTTTTAGGTGCCTTACACCTAAAAAAATGTAATACCCAAAGTAAAAAAGCTGCGGAGCTGCGACAGAAACTGTAAAAATTAGTTTGGTTCTGACTCATCCAGGTTAGGCTAAAGCAAATTGGCAGATAATATTGTGCTATAAAACAAAAAAAAGGCTGTCAGGAAAATACCGGACAGCCTCTGAATTAATAGATTATTATCGTTAAATATTATTCCATTTTGGCTTTTAAATTAACAGCCAGAGTTTCAAGAAACACTTCAGTATTCAAATAATGCTCCTCTTTCATGTCTTTGCCATGAATCGTAAGAGCCAGATCCTTCGTCATTTTTCCGCTTTCTACGGTATCAATACAAACCTGCTCCAATGTCAGGGCAAATTTGATCAATTCCGCATTTCCATCCAATTTGCCACGGAATTCAAGTCCCCGGGTCCATGCAAAAATGGATGCGATGGGATTGGTAGAAGTGGGTTTGCCCTGCTGATGCATGCGGAAATGACGTGTTACGGTACCATGGGCAGCTTCTGCTTCCATGGTTTTTCCATCGGGAGTAACAAGAGTGGAAGTCATCAGTCCCAAAGAACCAAAGCCCTGAGCCAGAGTATCTGACTGAACATCTCCATCGTAGTTTTTACAGGCCCATACAAAACGTCCGTTCCATTTCAGGGCAGCAGCCACCATGTCGTCAATCAAACGGTGCTCGTAAGTAATCCCTACTTCTTCAAACTTCTCCTTGTAATCACTTTCAAAAATCTCCTGGAAGATGTCCTTGAAGCGACCATCATATTTTTTAAGAATGGTGTTTTTTGTAGAAAGATAAAGTGGCCATTTTTTCATGATGGCCTGGTTAAAGCAGCTGTGAGCAAATCCGCGAATACTTTCGTCGGTGTTGTACATCGCCATGGCTACACCGTCACCTTCAAAATCATAAACATTGAATTCCTGAGCTTCAGAGCCATCCTCCGGTGTAAATGAAATGGTAAGTTTGCCCTTTCCTTTAGTCACAAAATCGGTGGCCCGGTATTGATCGCCAAAAGCATGACGTCCTATACAAATGGGATGCTCCCATCCTGGAACAAGTCTTGGAACATTCTTTATGAGAATGGGCTCACGAAACACGGTACCACCAATAATATTACGGATGGTGCCGTTTGGCGATCTCCACATCTGCTTCAGACCAAACTCTTCAACTCTGTTTTCATCAGGAGTAATTGTAGCACACTTAATGCCAACATGATGCTCCTGAATCGCTTTCGCCGCATCAATGGTAATCTGATCATCAGTAGCATCGCGGCTTTCAATCCCAAGGTCATAGTATTTAATATCCAGGTCAAGATAAGGGAGGATCAGTTTTTCCTTGATCATTTTCCAGATAATGCGGGTCATCTCATCGCCATCCAGTTCAACCACCGGATTCTGAACTTTAATTTTCGTCATAGTTCGATTATTTGTATAAGAATTAGGTCAATTAAACATTTTCAGTTTGCACATGGTTCACTCCAGGTCAAGATTGAGGGCATCTTTGAGTTTATCCAGAAAAGGATTTTTCTCAGCCAGCACTTTATATTTATCAGTTACTGTATAAGCCTTTTGGGGACCTTTTTCCTCGCGGATATACTCTATTTCAAGTATCAGTGAAGCATGTTTTAATTTTCGCTTTAAGTGATCAAACAACGATCCCTTTTCCTTTATCAGTTCCACTTCCTGCGTTTCATTCTGAAGTGGGAAAACCACCACATTTTGCCCTTTTAGGCGGGGCGATTTGGCAGTAAGCATGCTATACAGACGTGAATTACTCTTTTCAACGGAACGTGCATATTCATTCCAGACCTCCTGAAGCTGATCAGGTGTGAAACTATTATTCCATGAGGGATCAATATTATCGCTTCCGGTTGATTCCTGTTCTTTTTGTTCTGTCATAACCGACGGAACACTGCCTGGCCTGGTAAACGATTTTATTGAAATGCTTTGCAAACTTTTGGCCGGACTTGATTTTGCTCCTTTCATCTTTGATGAAGTTCCGGAAGTCGCGGCATTGACCGTGGTTGGGGCAATTGGTTTTTGGTCCTGAATGGATGGTGTGTCCTCTATTGCTGCTTCAAGCTCTTTTTTTTTTGAGAGAGCAAACGCGACAATTTAATGAGTGCAAACTCGGTATGAAGACGTTTGTTACGTGCGGTGCGGAATTGCAAATCACACTGAGTGGCGATGTCGAGAGCATTTACCAAAAAAT
>JBEPWN010000215.1:0-5201 GCA_041642395.1 Marinilabilia sp.
ATTCACTTGTAAAAGTTTAACGGAGTATTGTTATATGGATATATTATTTTTTCCGGGTATCAGACCGATCGAAAATTGTCCTGCTTTTTTGATCGATGGAAGAAGCGCAGGTAAACCCAGGTTAAAAAGCCATAAAAGCATGGAAGCCATTACAACTCCTGGACCCGTAATGGCTGTATGACCGAATACCAGAAGGGCAACACTGGATCGGATGGCCAGATCAGCTGCACCGGCAGATGGTAGAAATGTGATGGCCCCATAGAAAAGAAAAACAGAGAAAAAGGTGTCCTGTGAGGCTGGGAGACCAAAAAAATGAAGCAATAAAAAAAACTGCAGGCAAAATACAAAATAGCGGATAACTGTAAGAAATGTGATATTAAGAAATAATTTGTACCCTGTTTTATGAAGTATTCCAAAATGCGTTTTGAGAAAGAGGAAGAAAGGACGTGTCAGTAAAAAATATCGTAATCCCAGGATTGATAGAATTGTAAACCCTGATATTCCAAGGATTAACCAGATAATTTTAATATTGGAATAGTAGTTTGTCAGCAAATGAAGATATTCATTTCCGTATTGTTCTGTCCAAACAAGTGCCCATAGAGTGGTGCTTAGGATTACGGTGTTTTGTATAATACTTCCTGTAAGAGACAGTATAATTATTTTCGGCCGCTCCGAAGGGATGAAAAACATTGACCTTCCAATTGGTTCTCCGGCTCTGGAAGGAGTGAATAGTCCCAATTGAATTCCTTTTATGACTTGCGACATTGAGTGGCGAAAAGAGATCTTTAATACCGGCCGTGCCAACAATTGCCATTTACGTGTTTCAAGACTTAGATTGATTATGAGTAAAAAGAATTGAAAGACCAGAAGGCTCGGTATGTATGAAGAATGCGAACTGAGATGTAAAGAGAAATGATCCCATTCATCAAAAGTATATAATTTAAAAAGTACCCACAGGAAAGCGACCAGGGATATTCCGCTGAAAATATGTTTTATGGTATGGGGATTACCTCTCATTTCAAGCGGATTTTTTATTTAAGAAAGGTAATGCCAGAATTGAAATAAGTCCGGTGACGATGATCATACCATTGAGTGAGCCATGTACCAGCAATGCAAAAGCTGCTGCCTGTCCGGGATTAACACCAAAAAACAAGAGCGTGGAAATGACCATGAAGTGCCAGGGGCCTATGCCGCCCTGCACGGGAGCTACCATACCGAAGCTTCCCAGAACAAAAACTGCCAGCCCTGCGCCGGGGCCAAGGTCACGGGTAAACGTAAATCCGAAAAAGCAGACATAGATCATTAAAAAATAAAGGATAAATATCAATAAGGTATGGAAGAAAAACAGGGGCTTGTTTCTTACATAGCGGAAAGAGTAGAGGCCTTCTTTGAATTTATACCAAAGACTGTTGAGTTTCAAAAATAGGTTACTTTCCCGGATGTTTTTTTTGAAAAGGAATAATAAACCGATGAATAAAATAACGGACAGAATCAACCAGGGGGATTTTACAAAAGAAACCAGAGTCGAAAAATTCATTTTTTCGCTTACTACCTCCATAAAAACGTTGTATTGTAGTAATATTGTAAGAAACAATGCCAGGATCAACATGATTAAATCAAGTACCCGCTCAGTAACTACCGTTCCTATGAGCAATGAAAAGGATATTTTTTCGTAGCGGCTCAATACGGCGCAACGTGATATCTCTCCCATTCGCGGAATGGCCAGATTTGCCAGGTATCCGATCATGACGGCCAGAAATGTATTGTGAAGACATGGGCGTTTTTCAACAGGTTCAATAAGCATTTGCCAGCGGATGGTTCTGCTTATGTGGCTCAGCAGGCCCAAAAATAAAGAAAGAAATATCCAGCCGTAGCCTACGTCTCTTTTAAAAATGGTTGCCAGTTCATGGGGATCCTGATCCTTATAAAGCCACCAAAGAATCAGAATGCCCAGTGACAGGAAAAACAGAGTACGCAGGCCTTTACTTAGTGTTTTGTTCATACATATCTGTTGATGCCGGATGGCAGTTTTCTCCCAATGCAGTGCATAAAATATAATTAAATAAGAACAACTTCCCACACATAAAAAACTTACCTTTGCGGCACAAATAAAATGCAATTTTACAAAATATAGGTCTTTCGGCCAAATGTTTTGTTTTCAACAAAATTGTGTTCCATTATGAAAAATGAAAAGAGTCAGGCCAAAAAAATATCTCGGACAACACTTTCTTAATGACCAGCACATTGCAATGCGCATTGTGGAAGGATTGCCTGTTCCCCCTTTTAAGGTTTTGGAAGTAGGCCCCGGGATGGGTGTGCTTACGCAATACCTTGCTCCGATCGATGAAATTGATCTTTGGCTGGTGGAACTGGATCCTGAGTCGGTTGTATATTTGAATGCTCATTATCCTGAGCTTTCGTCAAAAATTATATCCGCTGATTTTCTGCAGCTCGACTTATCAAAATATTTTGCCGGAGAGTTTTCGGTTATTGGAAATTTTCCGTATAATATTTCAAGTCAGATATTTTTTAAAGTGCTGGAACATCGCGATCAGATCAGGCATGTTACGGGAATGGTTCAACGTGAAGTTGGCCGGCGCATTACTTCCGGCCCGGGAAGCAGGGAATACGGAATATTGAGTGTGCTTATGCAGGCCTGGTACGATGCAGAATATCTGTTTACTGTGGATGAACATGTTTTTAATCCTCCTCCAAAAGTGAAGTCGGCGGTGGTTCGATTTACTCGAAATAGCGTGCAGAACCTGGGGTGTGATGAGGATCTTTTTAAGAAGGTGGTGAAAACGGGATTTAATCAGCGTCGTAAAACATTGCGTAATAGTCTGAAGGTTTTTGGAATCACAAATACTGACGAAGAAACCAGTTTATTATTACAGAAAAGACCCGAACAATTAGGGGTGGCAGAGTTTGTAAAACTCACCAATATTATTGAAGCTTGTTTATAGCATTTTTGTGGTTTTGTTGAACCCTTAAAATTTAGGGTTATGGTTAATTTTGAACTTACCAGAGAGTTTCTGGAAGAGTTGAGAGCCTTGATTGAGAATCAGGATAGTGAGTCTGTTACACAAATTCTTGATGCATTACACCCTGCCGATATTGCTGAGCTTTATGAAGAGCTTAATATCGACGAGGCCAAGTATATATATTTTCTTCTGGATGATGAGAAGGCGGCTGACGTTCTCATCGAACTGGATGAAGGTGAACGGTTGCGTTTTCTGAAAGCCCTTCCGAGTGAAGTTATTGCCCATCGGTTTATTGATAAAATGGACTCCGATGATGCAGCCGATGTTATCTCTGAGTTTGATGTAGAGCGACAGCAGGAAGTTCTTTCATTTATCGGGGATGTAAATGTTGCCGGCGATATTGCCGATCTTCTTACGTATGATGAGAATTCTGCCGGTGGTCTTATGGCCAAAGAGCTCATTAAGGTTAAGGAAAACTGGAGTATTCCCACTTGTCTGAGGAGTATGCGACGGCAGGCTGCAGAAATTGATGAGGTTTATTACGTATATGTAGTCGATAATAATGGTGTATTGAAGGGAACTCTTTCTCTTAAAAAGATGCTGCTCAGTCCTGTGGATAAGCAGGTGCGCGATATTTACAATGCCGATGTTATTTCTGTACGGGTTGACGTTCATTCTGAAGAGGTTAGTAATATTATGAATAAATATGACCTTGTGGCCATTCCGGTTGTTGATTCGGTTGGTCGTCTGGTTGGCCGTATTACAATCGATGATGTGGTGGATGTGATGCGCGAAGAGGCTGAGAAGGATTATGCATTGGCCTCAGGTATTACCGGCGATGTAGAGGCATCTGACAGTGTTTGGGTTTTAACACGGGCAAGGGTTCCATGGTTGTTCATTGGTCTCGTTGGTGGAATTTTTGGTTCGCGTGTAGTGGGTAGTTTTGAAGGAGTACTTGATATTTATCCGCAACTGGCATTTTTTATGCCTTTGATTGCTGCGATGGGGGGTAATGTGGGAATTCAGTCGTCGGCCATTGTTGTACAGTCTATTGCAGCCGGCACTATGGGACTTGATACACCTTTGAAAAAAATACTTAAAGAATTTAGTGTTGCTCTTTTAAATGCATCCGTCTTATCAGGTCTGGCTTTTGCCTATAACTACGCCATTGGTTCATCCGATGCCCTCACTTTCACTGTTTCCGGGGCTATGTTTTCGGTAATCATTTTCGCTTCTGTTTTTGGAGCACTTGTGCCTCTCGTTCTCAATAAAATTAAAATTGACCCGGCTGTAGCTACAGGGCCTTTTGTTACTACTTTAAATGATATCATCGGCATGGGTATTTATCTGACCATTGGTACTTTCTTTTATCAGTGGCTGACATGAGAAGATAAAATCTGATTCCATTCTGGAATGAGCTGAGAAAAAAACGGGACTGAAGCATCTTTTGCTTCAGTCCCGTTTTCGTTGGTTCTAACCCGGCCTATTCATAAATTATCTATTACAATGTTCAACTGCCGGCTAAATAAAGTCGTCCTCAATAAAATTGATTTGAAAATAATTCATTATTCCCTTCATCAATTTCATTTGCGGTTGCCTGTATTTATTGGCGTTTGAACATCTCATGACGAAAGCTTATGAATAGACCAGGCTAAGATTATTAGATATCTATTTTAAAAATGTATCTTCATTATCGAAAGGATAACGCACAAATGCTTCGATGGCTTCGTATTCTGCAAGTCCCAGCTTATCGTATAGTCTTGCGGTAGTACGGTTTCGTGCTTCTGATCTTTGCCAAAATTCCCGGTTATCTTCTCCCGGAAATACCGGAAAATCTTTTTGAGATTGATGCTTGAATATGGCTTTCCGTTTTCTCATAAGCTCATCCGGACTGATGGGGACAGCCATTTCGATATCATCTATGTCCCACTCCTGCCATGCGCCCCGGTATAGCCACATGTAGCAATCGTTCAGCCATTGATCACCCTCCTTTTTGATGTGGCGGATTGCTTCAAAAACAATCTGAAGACACACCTCATGAGTACCATGAGGATCCTGAAGATCGCCGGCAGCGAATATCTGATGAGGTTCCACTTCACGCAGTATCTCTATCACTAATTTGACATCTTCATCCGACATTGGTTTTTTTTCCACGAGTCCGGTCTCATAGAACGGGAGATACAGAAAATGGATATTTTCCTCTTTTACCCGACAGAAACG
>JBEPWN010000216.1:0-5197 GCA_041642395.1 Marinilabilia sp.
ACCATTGTAACCTTTTTTTCGGTTGTGATTGCGTTTGGGGTGTCAGCAACTGTGGGTATTGTGTTTGGTTACTTGCCTGCAAAACGTGCCGCAGCTCAGGATCCGGTTGAATCTTTGCGTCAATAAGAATGTCAGGAAGTTTTTTCAATATGATATTATCATATATCATCTAATCCCGAAGAGCCGGGACTAACGATCTATTGTTTTAATTATGATACGACTAGTAATTCTGTCTTTTTTTCTGTTGTGGTCTGCTGTTTCACTTTTTTCTCAGGAAAAACAAAACAGTTATTTTTTGGAACAACCTGCAGATGTGGTAGAAGTTGAGATGACCCTTGACGAGGTCATTGATCTGGCCCATCAGCAGTCGCTTTATAGTTTTAGATCGCAGAATATGTATCTGGCAAGATATTGGGAATTCAGAAGCTATAAGGCAGACAGACTTCCCATTTTGAGTCTGGATGCCACTCCGGTGAATTATGACCGGTCTGTGGTCAGCCGTTATGGAGCAGAACAAGGCGAATATTTCGAACAGCGTTCATATTTTACTTCGGATGCTTCTTTATCAGTTCGGCAAAGTGTGCCTTTTACTGGAGGAGTATTTAACGTGACCTCTTCTCTGTCCAGGTCAGAGAATCTGGAAGATGAAAACGACATACAATATGCATCTGTTCCTGTGAGTATCGGGTTTTCTCAGCCACTTAATGGTTATAACCGTTTTAAGTGGGAGTCGCGTATAGAACCTCTCAAGTTCGAAAAAGCCAAACGTGACTATTTGCAATCTTTGGAATCATTGGCCATTCAGGCTACCGGATATTTTTTCGGACAGGTAACCGCCGAGATCAATCTCAAAATTGCCGAAACCAATTATTCCAATGCCGATACGCTATACAATATCGGAAAAGGACGATTTGAAATAGGAACAGTTACCCAGGACGAACTGCTGGATCTGGAGCTGGGATTGTTAAATTCCAGTATGGAAGTGACCCGGGCACAGGTAGATTTGCGACAGGCACAAGCTGCCTTGGGTTCCTTTCTGGCACTGGAAGATAATCTTGTTATTGATTGTATCGTTCCGGACGACATTCCGGCTTTGAAAATTGAACCAGCCGATGCAATGGCACTGGCCATTGAAAATAATCCTGAAATCCTTAATTTCCAGCAGCGAATGCTGGAAGCAGAACAAAGCATTGCCCGGGCCCGCTCGGAGAGTGGCCTGAATGCAAATATCCGGGCTAATTTCGGGATCAATAAAAATGCAGATGATGTAGGGACAGTTTATGGCTCCCCTTTTGCAGATCAGCAACAAGTCAGAGTTTCTCTTAATATTCCTATTTTGGATTGGGGACTTAGAAAAGGACAGATACAAATGGCCCGTTCCAACCGCGACGTCACGGAAGCAACGGTGAAGCAGGAACGCATTGATTTTGAGCAGGATCTTTTTATCCGGTTAATGGAGTTCAATATGCAGGAAAGACAGGTCCAAATATCTGCAAAAGCGGATACCATTGCTCAGTTGGGATATGACGTAACTAAGCAGCGCTTTCTTATAGGGAAGGTTGATGTGATTAAACTGAATTCGGCACGTAATTCGCTTGATGCGGCCCGGCGAAATTATATTTCTTCTTTAAGGCAATATTGGAGAGGTTATTACCAGATGAGGCAATATACTTTATATGATTTTATCGATAATAAACCTTTAATGGAGAATCTTGATGAATTGCTGCAACAATGAAAATACCTATTGATTTAAGGATATTATGAAGCAGAAAAAAATATGGATATTAGCACCTTTAATTTTCGTGGTTCTGGCTTTTACGGCTTATAGGATTTTCTTGTCAGATGATCAGGAAAACGTGAGAGTGGCTGAGGTAGAAAAAGGAAAATTTGAGTTATATGTGATGTCAATGGGCGAACTGGTCGCTCACGAATCAACCGATATTCTTATTCCTGATGAATTGCTTGACCGTACTGTGCGGATACGGCATATCTCAATTAATGATATGGTACGGGAAGGAACCGAAGTGGAGAAGGGAGACTATGTGGCTACTTTGGATCCATCGGAGGTGGAGGAGCACATAAAAAGCACTCAGGAAACTCTCGACATAACAAATTCTAATCTTGAAAGAGCCCGCATGGATAGTTCTTTGAATTTGTCCGATGCACGGGATGCTATCCGGCAGAGCAGGGATAATTTACTCGATAAAGAAATTAAGGTTGAGCAGTCAGAATACGAAAGTAAAGCTGTTCAAAGGCAGGCACAGATAGAACTCGAAATGGCCAAGCGCTCAATTGAGCAGAAAAAACGAAATTATCAACAGCAAAAAAGAAAAATGGAGCTCAGCATTCGCCGCATTGAAGACCTGATTCTTCAGGAAGAAAAGCATATGCAGGTTCTATTACAACTCAAGGAGGATCTGAGGGTCAAAGCTCCTGCCAGGGGGATTGTTGTTTATGCCCGTGATTATGGAGGTGATAAGATTAAAGTAGGATCGCGTGTCAGCAGATGGAATCCCCGAATTGCAATCCTGCCCGATCTCTCAACCATTCTTTCGGAAACATATGTTAAGGAGATTGATGTTACAGAAATAAGAGAAGGAATGCCTGTTAAAATTCAGATTGACGCTTTTCCCGGGGAAGAATTTGACGGTGTTGTCAGAAACATCGCCAATATCGGACAAAAAATCACCGGGCAATTTCTTAATGGGTTTAAGGTTGAAATTGAAGTGGATCCCGATGGCTTTGATTTGTTGCCTGGCATGACTGCTACAAATCGTTTTATCATACAATCTATCGACGATCAGTTAATGGTACCACGAGAAGCGGTATTTGTTGAGGATAATCAGGAAATTGTCTATAAGAAAACTCCGCTCGGGATTGCTAGCCAGCGAATTAAAACCGCTGGCGAAAATGATGAGAACGTCAGAATTGTTGACGGGCTCGGTGAAGGTGATAGAGTTCTATTGACCCCCCCTCAGTAATGAAATGCATTATGCTATTCTGAACAAACCGTCATTGCTCAATGTTTCATGTTGTAAATGGCGGTTTTTTATTGACGTGTTGGTCGGTAGGAGCATATATATCAACCATGTTAAAACAACGTAAAAAATGAAGAAATTTTTCCTTAATTAGAATTCCATGGTTATATTTGTGCCTGAAAAATCCGCTCTGGAAACAATCCGGTAAAATGGTTGAATGTATATTTCCGTTATTTTGACTTGTTTTATGAGTTTTTCAGATTTAGAAAATTACAACATTCAAAAATTATTTTTATGAAAGTGACCGTTGTGGGCGCCGGAAATGTAGGCGCAACCTGTGCTGATGTTTTGGCTTATCGTGAGATTGCAAATGAGGTAATTCTGGTTGATATTAAAGAGGGAGTTGCTGAAGGTAAAGCTCTTGATATCTGGCAAAAAGCACCAATTAATTTGTATGATACCCGTACATCAGGAGTAACAAATGATTATAGCAAAACAGCCGGTTCAGATGTAGTGGTGATCACATCAGGCCTTCCCCGTAAACCCGGAATGACCAGGGATGATCTTATCGAAACCAATGCAGGCATCGTGAAAAGCGTTACCGAGCAGGTGGTTAAGCATTCTCCCGATGCCATTATTGTGGTGGTTTCCAATCCCTTGGATGTGATGACTTATCAGGCACATATTACCTCTAAAATGCCCCGTAGCAAGGTGATTGGTATGGCAGGGATCCTTGATACCGGTCGATACCGTGCTTTCCTGGCAGAAGAACTGAATGTGTCACCTAAAGATATTCAGGCTGTACTGATGGGTGGACATGGAGATACAATGGTTCCTCTTCCCAGATATACTACAGTGGCCGGAATCCCGGTCACTGAACTGATCGAAAAAGATAAACTGGATGCCATTATTGAGCGTACCAAATTTGGTGGTGGGGAACTGGTCAAATTAATGGGAACTTCGGCCTGGTATGCCCCAGGAGCTGCTGCAGCACAAATGGTGGAGGCCATTGTTCGCGATCAGAAACGCATATTCCCGGTCTGTATCAAGTTGGAAGGTGAATATGGTATTGATGATTGTTACCTGGGCGTACCAGTGATTCTTGGTAAAAACGGTGTAGAAAAGGTGATCGAACTTGATCTCAACAAAGAAGAAAAGGCGTCCCTAGAAAGCAGTCGTCAGCATGTAAAAGAAGTAATGGCGGTTCTTGACCGTTTGATCTAATTTTTGGCAACTTGATTTTTTAATCCATAAAAATTACCGGTACCGTCATCAAGGCGGGACCGGTTTTTTGTACGGTATCGTACATCTTTATTGCGATAACGCACAATTTTTTTAGCAAAAGATGTGGGGGTTCAATGCATATTGGCTTATTATTAGATAGTTATGATTTTTGGTCCGGAATGTGATAGGTTCTTATTAAATAATAAAAGGAGGACTTAATATGTTACGTTACATTACATTCTTGGCTATCATGGTTTTACCTGTGGGTTTATCCGGTTGTATTTACGATAATCCGGGTTCTTTCCGCGGTGGAAATTTTGAAACAGAAAAACGGGTAGTTGATCATTTCCATTCGCTTGAGCTGGATGGCTATTACTCGGTCCGAATTGAGAATTCAGACTCTTGTTCGCTCAAAGTTTCTGCAGATGAGGATATAATGGATATGATCATTACTGAAGTCCGGAACGGTGTATTGATCGTAAGGACTGTTGAGCAGACCAGATTTGGTTCTCACAATTCGGTTGATCTTGTAATTAAAGCCCCAACTTTGGAGCGTATTAAAGTGATGGCTTCAGCCGAAATATTTTCCGGTGATACCTTTGTATTTGATGAACTTCGGATTGAGAGTTCAGGTGCATTAAAAATGGACATAAACTTTAAAGGGAATTTGCTTGAAGGGAATTTTGCCGGAGCCACTGATCTGAACCTGAGGGGTGAGGTGCAGGATGTTAACCTCAACCTTCCCGGTGCAGGCAAAATAAGTGCTTATGACCTGTTGGTTGGAGATCTGAACCTGAGGATGGCTGGTACAGGAAAAGCTGAGGTGTTCGCTTCCAAACAACTGGATGTTGATCTTTCCGGAGCTTGCATTGTCTCGTACAAGGGAGAGCCTGCAAAAGTTTTTACCAATATTTCGGGAATCGGGCGTGTACGGGAAGCCAATTAAGTTCCGGGACATTACAACTCGTTATTTCTGTTTGAGGGCTTAATTCCTG
>JBEPWN010000217.1:0-5193 GCA_041642395.1 Marinilabilia sp.
ACTCCGGGGCAAATGGTGTTTTCGCGTCAGTTGGCTGAAGAACTTAAAGAAATCGGACTTCAGGATGTTGAACTGGACGATAACGGATATATTATGGCTACTCTGCCATCAAATATTGAGGATGTGGTGCCTGTTGTGGGTTTTATTGCCCATGTGGATACAAGTCCCGATTTTTCAGGGAAAAATGTGTCACCTCAAATTATTGATGAATACGATGGAGGCGATATTGTTTTAAATGCAGAAAAGGGAATACTGCTTAAAACTTCTGAATTCCCCGAATTAAAACAATATGTAGGCCAGCAGCTTATTACTACTGATGGAACAACACTTTTAGGTGCTGATGATAAAGCAGGTGTTACGGCCATTGTATCAGCCATGGAACATCTGATTAATAATCCCCATTTAAAACATGGCAAAATACGGATTGGCTTTACTCCCGATGAAGAAATCGGTGAGGGAGCTGATTTGTTTGATGTGGAGAAGTTTGGTGCCGATTTTGCCTATACCATTGATGGCGGGGAGATTGGTGAGTTGGAATTTGAAAATTTTAATGCTGCGCTGGCCAAAGTGGTGGCACATGGTCGAAACGTTCATCCGGGTTATGCCCGTGGTAAAATGCGTAACTCAATCCGCATTGCCAATCAATTGGTGATGATGTTGCCCCGTCATGAAACTCCTGAACATTCTGACGGGTATGAAGGTTTTTATCATCTGATGTCGTTCAATGGTGATGTTGAAAAAACTGAAATGCAGTTTTTGATACGTGATTTCCGGCGTGATCGTTTCGAGGATCGCAAAAAAGAAATGGATCACCTTGTAAGAAAAGTTAACCATGAATTTGGTGCCGGAACTATGGAACTGGAAATAAAGGACCAGTATTATAATATGCGTGAAAAGATAGAGCCTGTTATGTATATTGTTGATTTGGCAGAAAAAGCCATGAAGGAAGTGGATGTTTCTCCAAAGATACTGCCCATCCGTGGTGGTACCGATGGAGCCAGACTGGCATTCATGGGTCTGGCAACACCAAATATTTTTGCAGGCGGACATAATTTTCATGGGCGGTTTGAGTTTTTGCCGGTGCCGTCATTAAAAAAATCCATGGAGGTGGTTTTGAAAATTGCGGAGTTGGTTCCTATGGTAAAAAAATTGTAACTTACTTACGCAATCCCTATTTATGACAATGGACCGTTAGATTTTGAGATATAAGATTTAAGTAAATCAGTCAGCATTTTTTAGTCAGTAGTCAGTAGTGGGATTTCTGGTACTGACATACCCAAAGATCTAACGAAATCATATAAGTAGTAAATTTTTAGAGACTTATGATTTTAGTTAGATGAAAGATTATTAGTATGCTAATGGTAATATGGCTCTTAATAAAAACAACTCGTAAATTTTTATGGATTAAACCTCAAATCATTACAAAAGTTTAACGGACTATTGTATTTATGACATAAAAACATTCTTACTTTATAGATGAACATTAATTATGAAGAGACTGATACTTGTACGTCACGCCAAAACAGAACCTCTGACCGATGCCGACAGTGATTTTGAAAGACAACTGAAGAAGAGGGGTCAGAAAGATGCACGGCTGATCTCAGATCATCTGACAGGTAAACGTATGGTGCCCGGTTTGATCGTTTCCAGTCCGGCGATCCGGGCTATGCAAACGGCCCGTATCATGGCCGGAGCTTTTAGTATTCCTGAAGCCGGCATTGTGGAGGCCCCATTTATTTACCAGGGATTTACTGTTGATGAATTTATTTCCAGAATTGCTGACCTCGCGGGAAATGCGGATACTGTTATGGTTGTAGGGCATAATCCCGAGATTGCACACATGGCCATTCAGTTGGCGGATGATAATTTTGTTCGTTTTCCTACTAGTGCAACAGCTGTGATTGCTTTCTCAGTATCTCATTGGAATGAAATAAAACCGAAAAAGGGCAGGGCCGAACTTTTTGTTTATCCCAAAGAACTGAAGGGGAAAAAGTAGGCGGTTTGCAATAGACCGCTAGTCCCGACCCTTCGGGATTAGATATAAGATTTAAGTAAATCAGTCAGCAGTTTTAGTCAGTAGTCAGTAGTGGAATTTCTGGTACTGACACACCCAAATACCTAACAAAATTATATAAGTAGTAAAATTTTAGAGACTTATGATTTTAGTTAGACTGTTTTAAGTCTTCCTATTGGCGTAACAATTTTTCATTAAGCCTGTTTACATCAATAAGATTTTTAGGAAGTAAGGCCTCATGACTGGCCCTTGCAGGGCAAATATCGATACCACCCCGTCGGGTATAGATACACGCAACCATTAGTTGGTCTGGAGAGAATTTATCCCACAGTCGCTTATATATCATTTCGCAGATTTCTTCGTGAAAATGATTCTCATTTCGGATGGAAACCAAATATTTCAGAAGTTCTTTTTTGTTTGGAGTGAGATTGCCTTTTAAATATATAAAGGCGCTTCCCCAATCTGGTTGAAAGGTGACTTTGCAATTGCTTCGAAGCAGATGGGTAGCAACTTTTATTTCGTTTGGTTCTGTGTCTTCAGGTTTCAGGAGATTATATTTTTCCTTGAAATCAGTAAATTCAATATTTTCAATGCCTGGAATTTTCTCCAGCAACTCAAAATCATTGAAATCAAAATACTTTTCATTGCCAATGCTGAAGAAATGGTTTTCTACAGTAGTGTTTAATATCTTTTCCAAATCGGTTTTAATGATCTTAAGTACTGTTTTTGCTCCTTCTGCCGGGGTGTCGCCATACCGTTCCATATTGAATGAATTCAGATATAGTTTAAATGACTTACTTTCGATCAGAAAGGGACTGGTGGCAGGATAAACCAGTTTCATCAGGCCGGCCACCGGCATGCCCTTATTGGTTAGGAAGCTGAGTTCGTAAGCATGCCACACGTCAGCTCCTGAAAATGGCAAATTGTTTTCTTCGAGGCCATAAATTTCCCGGTTGATTTTACGCGGCACGGGCACCAAAATGTTGGGGGAGTATTTGTTTGGATATGGTGTCGATTTTCCGAGATATTTTGATTCATTCATGACAATGATATTTTGATTAGGTAATTAGGCTATTAGGTCAGTAGGCTAGTAGATGAATAGGCTAGTAGGCTAATAGAGATTAAACTCAAGAAGCACGAAACAAGAAACCCGAAACGTTTAACTCAAATTCTCTGTGAAACTCTGTGTAACTTTTTTGTCACCGAAACACGCAACTAGAAACTAGAAACACGAAACCTCTGTGAAACTCTGTGGTTTTTACTCTATGAATCTCTGTGTAACCATTTTTTTAACACGGAACTCAAAACCCGAAACTCAAACCCCCGCTTTAGAGCCAAACAATTCAATGTGAATGCGTGGTGCAAATCGCCATCCATTTTCTATGGCCATTTTCATTACCATGTGCGATGTTGTTTTCAGTTCCTGTGGTGTTGCGCCAAGTGGCATCAGCATAATGTCATTGGCATTCCAATTCTTTAAATGTGACAGAAACTCTTCTTTTATTTCCGCATAATCATTGTGTTGGCCGATTACAAACTTGAGTTGTAACTCTTTCTCTGTATTTGAGCAAAGATCAATGTATTTTTGCAATACTTCAATATTTCTGCGTTTTTGTGCATGATAGGTGAGGGGACCCGATGGTTTGAGTCCGTATTTTTTCAGCTTTTCAGGCAAAGGGTTAGAATTTGAAAGTTTGGGCGATATGCTAAACAGATCAATGTATTTTGCCACATCTTCCGAAAAAAGAGTGCCATTGGTTTCGATGGTCAGGTGAAGATTGAGCTCTTCTTTAATTTTTTTTGCCAGTTGAGCCAGTGCATTTTTTTGCAGAAGGGGTTCACCGCCGGTGATCACCACATGTTGCATGGCCCCGATGTTGTGTTTTATCAGATTAATTACTTCGTCTGTTTCCAGTTGTAATTTTTGCTCTGCATCAAAGGATGCATAAGGCGTATCGCACCGGCAGAAGTTGCCGTCGGGCAGGGTCCAGATACATCGCAAATTACAGCCTGCCAGTCGCACAAACAATGACGGGACACCTGCCAGTTTGCCTTCACCCTGAATGGTGCCTGAGATGCTCAACCCTGTTGCCGGATTGGTTTGTAAAGGCCGCCCGGTTACGTCTTTTGTAACAGGAAAAACCCCTTCATTTGCCAGAACCAGTTTGCTCATAGTTTCAAGGCTTTATCTTCCACTCCCGCTTCGGCAAATGCTTTGGCTCTTAGCAGACAGCTGTCACATGTTCCACATGGTTTTTCCTCACCACGGTAACAACTCCATGTAAGTTCAAAGGGAACACCAAGTTCGCTGCCCAGTTCAATTTCCTGGCTCTTGGTTTTGTGAATAAATGGGGCATGTACCTTTATTGGACGGTTTTGTTCGGCTCCCATAACAGTTCCTTTGTTGATGGCTGCTTCCATGGATTCAATAAAATCCTGACGGCAATCCACATAACCCGAATAATCCACCTGGCTGACGCCAATAAAAATGTCCTGAGCACCAATGGCTTCAGCATATGATGCAGCAACTGAAAGAAATACCATATTTCTGGCCGGTACGTAGGTAACCGGAATATCGGTACGGTCAACATTTCCGTTTTCAAGATCCATGGATTGATCGGTGAGTGATGAGCCACCCCATTGATCCAGTTTCAGGGTGATTACCTGATGGGCAGCAGCCCCTGCTTTCTTGGCTATGGATGCAGCTGCCGTGAGTTCACGGTTGTGACGCTGTCCGTAGTCAAACGAGAGGGTATATGTTTCAAATCCTTGCGAGCGGGCCAGGTATAATGTTACTGCACTGTCGAGTCCCCCCGAAAGTAAGATGATCGCTTTCTTCATGATAAATAATAATTCGCGAGACTATTTCCTGAAACATTTCCGGAAAAACAAATAAAGGGAGGAGTGCGTAAAAAAATGAAAAAAGTATGATTCTGATTGATCAGCAATTGAGGATCATCCATCAGGCACCTGCATTTCAGCATCATTTTTTTATAACCCATAGTTTTGTTTAACGACAGGATGGTTTCGAACTGTCTCTGATTTATGGGTGCAAAGATAGATAAAATATGCTCTTATGTGGTTATCGTTCCGGACAAATTGTGCATTTTTGCAGTTCGTAATAGTTCGTTAAAACCAAGCCTAAACGCAGAGACGCAATGATGCAAAGTTTTTATTAT
>JBEPWN010000218.1:0-5183 GCA_041642395.1 Marinilabilia sp.
TGGTGGTTTATTTTGCACTTCGCCGGCCTGCTCATTTTGCTATTCTGAGACGCCCTCCATTTAAACTGCTATTGGCTGGTTTGTTTCTGGGCATCAATTATATTGGTTTTATGCAGGGTGTTAATCACACCGGACCGGCTGTTACTCAGGTATTGATACAGGTAGGGCCGCTGACTTTGGCACTGACAGGATTTTTGTTTTTCAAGGAATCATTGACGCGCCTCCGGGCTTTTGGTTTTTTGTTGGCCATTTTGGGCTTTTCATTTTTCTACTATCAGCAATTACAGCGCTTGATGGGGGAAACCGATTTCTTGAACCGTGGTGTTTTATGGATATTGGTGGGTGCATGGGCCTGGACTGGCTATGCAGTGCTCAACAAGATTCTGGTGCGTACCATACCTTCTATTCAGATAAACCTGGTTCTTTACGGAGTGCCTGCCCTGTTGTTCATTCCTTTTGTTGATTTCGGGTCGCTTTTAGCGATTGATTCATTATGGCCTGTCGTGATATTGCTTTTTATGGGAGCGAACACGCTGGTGGCATACGGTTCGCTTTCGTTGGCTCTGAAGTATGCCGAGGCTAATAAAATCAGTATGATCATAACTGTGAATCCCATCATTACTTTTATTCTGATGGAAGTGATTCTTTGGATTGATGTCGTGTGGTTTGATGTGCCAGCGATGGGTGCTCTGGCTTACGTGGGTGCTGCTATGGTACTTGCCGGGGCATTATTGGCCATTGGAGTGGTGGACCGGAAACAGCGGTGATACAAAATTTTTGGTAACAGATTCTCCTTATTATGGAAAAGACAGAGTTTATTGAACTTTATAAACCCAGATGTTCCCGGTTACCATTTTTTCCACTCCTAATTCGATCAATCTTTGATGCTCTTCATTTACACCATCAAAATGATCGTATTTTTTTGTTGCCAAAAAATAAAAATGGCTTTCGGGATTTTTTAGAACGAAAGTTGTCAGATTAAACTCGCGCTCCAGAACTTTTTGTCCCAGTTTTGCATCCTTAAGCGTTTTATAGGCCCCTACAATAACATTGAATTTATTGTTGCTTTCTACCTCTGAACTGTCCTTTTTGGCATTTTCTTTTAATTCCTGAATCGCCACTGGCTTAAGTTTATGTTTTTCTTTGAAAGTTTCGAGACTATGAATTTCATCTTCAGTAAATTCCATTGATTTTTTTAACCGTTTTATTTCTTCTTTGAGACCTGTTATTTCTTTTTTGTTGTTGACAACTTCTCGTTGACTGGTTTCAATTTTGTTTTTCAGGATTGTATTTTCGTATTTTATTTTGTCAATGTTTTCTGATTGAATTTGAGAATTTCGCCTTGCTTCTTCCGTTATATGATTATTGGAGAAATATATTTCTGATGTGACTGAAGATTTTTTGCCAAAACGGAAACCCAATAATATTTCATAGGAAGGTCCGGATATGCCTGCAAGATTTCCGGTATTTAATTCATAAGTACCACTAATGGTGAGATTGTCATAAATTCGTCCTCCTAAATTAAAATATACACAGCTGTTTTGCCTGTATCCGATATATGACCAAAGAAAATTTTCATAATCGAAATTAATGCCTGCATCTAATTGAGAGGGTAGTCCCAGTGTGGTGCGGGCCATAATATTAGGTGAAATGTCAAGTTTGTCGGGGATGGCAGTAAATGAATAGTTTGCTACAAACAAAAAATGCTGTATCAATTGATAGTTCAAATTCTGATTGGTTGTTTGATCATAGTATCTGAATTTGCTACCCATTAACTGATAGCCGGCAGCACCTATTTCCAGTTTTTTATACCTGTAATTTATTCCTGCCGTTGCATCCGGTTTTACCCGGGTGCCGTTTTGAGAAAACACCAAAGGATCATTGACGTCGTTAGTTTGCAAGTCGGATAAAGATATATGAGTGTCGATCAATCCAAGATTCAGTCCCATCGATATATTATGATCTTCGTTTATTTTTAAATGATAGGCATAGGTTCCGTAAAAGGCATTTCTTTTGAAAATATTATCAGCGTCGTTTGAAAATATTAGTCCCAGCCCGACTTTTTTATCGTTAAAAGAGGCATCGGCACTGATTCGTGTATATTTGGGAGAACCCTGAAATTCAGTCCACTGTTGCCGGTTGATTAAAAAAATATTTGTGAATTCATTCATTCCTGCTTTGGCTGGATTTATCAGGTAAGGATTGGTGAAATAATGATCAATGACCGGAATTTGCTGCGATTCAGCAGCAACAGATAGTAATAAAAAAATGCCAATAAGGATTTGTTTCATGCTGTGATTACGATAGTTTGTAAATATTGACCAATTGCACATATTCCTGGTTTTTTGTTTTCCGGCACGCACTTATTTGTTTCGCAATAAGGTTATCGCTCCTTTATATGTAAGATTAGATTCATCAAATTTTACGATGTAATAGTAGGTTCCATCGGGTAAAATGTCTCCGTTTTTATTTTTTCCGGCCCATGTATTGTCATACGATTTTTTAGAATATACTTCATTACCCCAGCGATCAAAAATGTATACCATCCCATTTTCATAGCTTTCAATGTTTTCTATTACCCAAACATCATTTACACCATTTTCATCAGGTGTAATAATGTTATTGGGTTTAATTTTGTAGTCGTCAACAACTGTGATGGTGAGTGTGTCGTAATTTGAACAGGTGTAAATATCTTCTGCCCGCAGAACATACCTTGTTGTTTCAGAGGGATTGGCTGTTGGATTACTGACATAGGCATTGGATATTCCATCTGATGGATACCATGAGTAGCTGTTTCCGCCCGATGCACTCAACCGGGTGCTTTCTCCTTTGCTGATGGATATATCCTCACCGGCTTTAACATCCGGGAGATTATATACCTGTACAAATCGAATCAGTGAGTCAACACAGTTATGATCAGACGAAATCCTTAATGTTATCTGGTATGTACCGGGGGTATCAAATACGTAAGCGGGCTCAGGTAATGTGCTTGAGAAATGGGCATCGAAGTCCCATGAATATTTTAAATTTCCTTCTTTAATACGACTGAAATTCGCGGGTTTAACCGGGTTTTGATCACAAACATTATTGATGCTGAAATCTGCCAGAGGTAAATAATCGGTGGTTACAGAACGGGTAATTGATTCTGTGCAACCGTTATCCGAAATAACAGACAGAGATGCATTGTATGTTCCGGGGTTTAGATATTGATGTACCGGATTTTCCTGTATGGAATTTGTTTCATCCCCAAAATCCCATGAATATGAAGCAATATTGCCAGTTGGTATGGTTGAACGGTTATAGAAATTTGATGGACTACCGTCACAAACATTTTCCACCGTAAAATCTGGTTGGGGAGACGGGAATATGGTGACTTGTTTGAAGGCTGAGTCGGAACACATGCTTCCTGTAGATGCAATTAACTTTACATCATAACTGCCGGCTTCGGCATATGTGTAAACAGGAATATGATCATTGGAATTTTCATTATTTCCAAAATCCCAGACATAATTTAATTCTACAGCCTGAGCCGATGACAAATTGTTAAATTCAACCGGGTTACCCAGGCAAACATTTTCGGCACTGAAGTTTACTTTGGGCAGTTCAAAAACAGTGATGTTTTGGGTTTTCTCATCAGAACAATTGTTGGCAGAGGTGGCAGAAAGAGAAACTGAATAGGTGCCCGGGGCGTTGTAATAAATTTTGGTGTTTTGATTGATTGATGTGGTTCCGTCACCAAAACTCCACAGATAACTCATTCCTTCAGTTATACTGGTTTTGTTAATAAATTCAGCAGAGTCTGTAAAGCAAATATTATCAAATGAAAATTCAGCTTCCGGTTGATCATATACTCTTACATTTTTAGAGATCGTGTCCACACAATTGTGATCGGTTGTTGCCGTTAGATAAACTCTGTATAATCCTGACTTGTTGTAATAATGATCCGGGTTATTTTCCTGCGAGCTATTGTGATCACCAAAAGTCCAGGTGAAATTTGCCGTACTTCCGTTTAATGTGGTTTTGTTTTCAAATATTGATTCGTTGCCCTGGCAAACATCAGATACGGTAAAATCCGGAACTGTACGTGGGAAAATTTCAACGGTTTTTGTGAGCGAATCTTTGCATCCGGTAGCAGCTTCTGTTACGATCAGTTTTACCTGGTAATTATCATTTTGAGGGAATAAATGAGTTGGATCATTTTCGGTAGATGGTTCTGATAAATCATCAAAATCCCAATAATTGGATGTTTCACCATCAATGGTCGAGAAGGATAAATTTGAAAATTGTACCGGTACTCTGTCGCATTGATTGTTGAAAGAAAAGGCAACCACGGGTGTCGGATTTACCCTGACCATCATGGATGTGTCATTGATACATCCCTTGTCGGTTGTAGCAGTTAATGTTACATGATATTCTCCGTCATTGGGATAGGTATAAACCGGATTGACAGAATTATTGCCATTGCCGTTACCAAAGTCCCAACTGTAATACAGGATGTTTCCGCTCGAAAGGGTAGAAGTGTTGTTAAATACAGAGGGTTGAGTGCGGCAAACAGTATCGGTAGAAAAATCCATCTCGGGCAACGGGTGTATTGTTATGGTTGCTACTTCGGAGAATACCGAATCACAGGCGCCACTTTTTATGACTGCCCTGTATGTAGTGGTTCTGGTTAATCCGCTATAGTTCAGAGTATGGTTTATGTTTGCAATATCCGTCCAGTTGGTACCAAAGTCTGCAGACGATTGCCATTTGATGATTTCACCGGTATTATCTGAGAGAACGAGTGTTCCCTGATTCAGTTTGGCACATACATCATCTGATCCTGAAACAATGCCTCCTTTTGATGGTGGAGACACCTGCAATTCAACTGAGTTGGAGGCTATCTCGTTGCAGATCCCGCTTTTAACAACGGTTCTGTAAAAATTTGTTTCTATCAGGCCGGAATAAGCCAATGTATCATTTAGATGATTGATGGTTGTCCACGGTGAATTTCCGGTTTGCGACGATTCCCAGCGGACAATGTCACCGGTATGGCCTGAAACGATTAGATCCCCCTGGTTCTGGCTATGGCAGACAGTATCTGAGCCACTTAATGTACCGGTGTTGGTGGCAGGAGAAACTATAATGATTGTCGATGTTGAAGTATCTGCCTGACAAACACCGCTTTTGACAATAGCTCTATA
>JBEPWN010000219.1:0-5172 GCA_041642395.1 Marinilabilia sp.
CGACCAAAATCAGTTTCATGAACGATATTGCCAACTTCTGCGAACTTGTTGGTGCCGATGTAAACATGGTAAGAAAAGGTATCGGCAGTGACACCCGTATCGGGAATAAATTTATTTATCCCGGCATTGGTTACGGCGGAAGTTGTTTTCCAAAAGATGTAAAAGCCATCATCCGTACCGCTAATTCATACAATTATCCGCTCAGATTACTTCAGGCCGTAGAGAACGTCAACGAAGATCAAAAACGCATCATGGCAGAAAAGGTTAAAACCTATTTCAATAATGATCTGAAAGGCAAAACTTTCGCCTTATGGGGCTTGAGTTTTAAGCCCCATACCGATGATATGCGGGAAGCCCCTGCAAAAGTCATTATTAATGAACTTCTGGAGGCGGGTGCTAAAGTCAAAGCTTACGATCCGGTAGCTATGGACGAAGCGAAAAAGGATTTCGACAACAAAATTGATTTTGGCCAGGATCCTTACGATGTGCTTATTGATGCAGATGGGCTTTTACTCATCACCGAATGGCCTGAATTCCGCATTCCCAATTATAAAGTAATGTCGAAACTGATGAGGAACAAAGTGGTATTTGACGGACGTAATATTTATGAAATGAACGAAATGAACGAAAACGGATTCGATTATTTCGGCATTGGCCGTTCATCACATGATGACACAAAACTGAAATAAATGAAACGGATATTAGTAACAGGAGGAGCTGGTTTTATCGGTTCTCATCTATGTGAAACACTTATTGACCAAGGTCATGATGTTATTTGTCTGGACAACTATTTTACAGGGGCAAAACAAAACATCAAACACCTGATGGACAATCCCTATTTTGAATTGGTTCGTCATGATGTGACCCATCCCTATTTTGCTGAGGTGGACGAAATTTACAATCTGGCCTGTCCGGCCTCCCCGATACATTATCAGTTCAATCCCATCAAAACCATTAAAACCTCAGTGATGGGGGCCATTAACATGTTGGGGCTGGCCAAACGCATTCGTGCTAAAATACTTCAGGCCTCGACCAGTGAAGTTTATGGTGATCCATTGATCCATCCACAAACCGAAGACTACTGGGGAAATGTCAATCCCATTGGCATCCGATCGTGCTACGATGAAGGAAAACGGTGCGCCGAAAGCTTGTTTCTCAATTATCACAGGCAAAACGATGTACGCATAAAGATCATCAGAATATTCAATACTTACGGACCCCGCATGAACCTGAATGACGGCCGGGTGGTATCTAATTTCATTGCACAGGCACTCCAGGGCAAACCCATTACCATTTTTGGTGATGGCACTCAAACGCGCAGTTTTCAGTATGTGGACGACTTGGTAAAGGGAATGTTGCGCATGATGAATACCCGCGACGATTTTTATGGCCCGGTAAACATTGGTAACCCGTATGAGTTTTCGATGTTACAACTGGCCAAGGAAATTATAGATCTGACAGGTTCAGGATCAAAAATAATATATGAACCTCTGCCTGAAGATGATCCCACTCAGCGCCAGCCGGATATATCTCTTGCAAAAAGAGAACTTGACAATTGGGAACCAAAAGTTCAGCTGCGCGAAGGGCTTGTCAAAACAATTGAATACTTTGATGAGTTACTCAAAAAACAATCAACCCAAAACCATTAAACCATGGCAAATTACAAGGGCATCATTTTGGCAGGTGGATCGGGAACACGTCTTTATCCCGCAACTCAAAGTATTTCGAAACAGATTATTCCTGTTTACGACAAACCCATGATTTACTATCCACTTTCGGTATTAATGCTGGCAGGAATCCGTGAAATCCTGATCATCTCGACACCAGAGGATCTTCCTCTTTACAGGCGCTTGTTCGGGGATGGCAGTCAATGGGGATTGAGCTTTACATATGCCGAGCAGCCTTCGCCGGAAGGACTGGCCCAGGCTTTTCTGATTGGGGAAGATTTTATCGATAACGACCCTGTATGTCTGATCCTCGGCGACAATCTTTTTTATGGTTATGAATTCAGCCATACCCTTACCAATGTTTCTCCCGATGAAAACGATGCGGTAATTTTCGGATATTATGTCAACAATCCCGAACGATACGGTGTTGCTGATTTCGATAATGAAGGAAATGTCCTGAGCATTGAAGAAAAACCATCACACCCAAAATCGAACTATGCCGTCACCGGTCTCTATTTTTATCCTCCCGGGGTTGCGCAAAAAGCCAAAACACTAAAGCCAAGTGCACGGGGCGAATTGGAAATAACCGATCTGAACAAACTTTATCTTGATGAAAAACGACTGAAAACAAAACTCCTGGGACGTGGAATGGCCTGGCTGGACACAGGAACTCACGACAGCTTATTGCAGGCATCCAATTTTATTGCTACCATCGAAAAGCGTCAGGGATTAAAAATTGCCTGTATCGAAGAGATAGCCTATAAAAAGAAATATATCAACCGCAATGAGCTACTAAAACTGGCTGAGCCATTAAAAAAGAATGAATATGGTCAGTATTTGATCAAGATTGCCGATGAAGATTTAAAAAACATTCAACAACAGCTATAATTTCATGCAAGTATTGCAAACAAAAATACCAGGACTGTTAATTATAGAACCAAATGTATTTGCCGATCACAGGGGATACTTTTTTGAGTCGTACAGTCAGCAGAAATATAATGAACTTGGGATAAAAAACGAGTTTGTTCAAGATAATGTATCCTCCTCGGTACGAGGTGTTGTGCGGGGCTTGCATTACCAGCTTGGACCTTATTCTCAGGCCAAACTCATTCAGGTACTGAAAGGCAAAGTTCTTGATGTTGCTGTGGATCTGAGACAAGGATCTCCTACCTTTGGTCAGCACCTGAGCATTGAAATATCGGAGGAGAACCATCGCCAGTTTTTTGTTCCCCGGGGTTTTGCGCACGGATTTTCAGTTCTCAGTGACGAAGTTCTTTTTTCTTACAAATGCGATAATTTTTACAATAAAGAGGCAGAAAGAGGCATCAATTACAATGATTCTTCTTTGAATATCGATTGGCAAATTGCGGAAAATGAGATCATTGTTTCCCCAAAAGATCAGGTATTCCCATCACTGGAAGAAGCAGAACATAACTTTGTTTTCAGGAATTAATATTCAACCATGCGACAAATACTAATCATCGGACAAGAAGGACAACTGGGATCAACCTTTCATCAATTATCGGCCAATATCCCATGGGCCCAATGGACATTCACTACCGAGAAAATACTCGACTTAACAAGCCAGAAAACAATCCGGAACTTCTTCTCAGACAAAAAATTTGATTTCATCGTAAACTGTGCCGCTTACACTGCTGTTGACAAAGCGGAAAGCGAACGCGAAACTGCTTTCAGACTGAATGCAGAAGCACTTGGCTACATCGGTGTTGAAGCGGCCAGGATGGGAGCAAAAATAATCCACATTTCAACCGATTACGTATTTGGAGGAATGCACAACCGCCCCCTTAAACCGGATCACCCCACAGATCCTGAATCGGTTTATGGGCAATCAAAACTCAAGGGGGAAGAGATTCTGTTGAAGAACAATTCTCAAAGTATGGTTATCCGCACGTCATGGTTATATTCATTGCATGGGAAGAACTTTTTCAAAACAATGCTTAATTTAGGACAGGAAAGAGATACCCTCAACGTAGTCTTTGACCAAATTGGAACCCCTACCCTTGCTGATGATCTGGCTGATGCCATTCTTTCCATAATCAACAAAACAGTTCAGGGTGAAACGAAATTTGTTCCTGGAGTTTATCACTATTCCAATGAAGGAGTATGTAGTTGGTTTGATTTTGCTATCGCTATATTTGAAGAAACAGGCATCAATTGCAGGACAATTCCTGTAGAATCGGACCAGTTTCCGACTCCTGCTCCGCGTCCGTTCTATTCGGTCATGGACAAATCACTCATCAAAAACACTTTCCGGATTGAAATTCCACATTGGCAGAAAAGTTTAAAAAAATGTATTGCACAACACCAGGCAAATGATAAATCGCATTAAATTTATTTTTTTTGTAATTTTGATTCTACACCGATATACTCATCATCTATTTTTTTTGCCGAAATACCAAATTCAAACGATCCGATAAGGAAAAAAAGGATTTAAAATATCTTCGGGCCTATCAATAAATGGATGGAGTTTTAGAAAATTTAAAAAATTTATATCATGGTAAAAGAGAATATCCCGGAAGAAATACAACAAAAAGCGCAAAAGTGGCTCAACGGAAAATACGATGAAGACACAAAAGCTAAAGTTAAAGCTATGCTTGACAGTGACGATACGTCAGAGCTCATCGATTCATTTTACAAAGACCTGGAATTTGGAACCGGTGGATTGCGGGGTATTATGGGAGCAGGCAGCAACCGGATGAATCGCTATACACTGGGAGGAGCCACTCAGGGTCTGGCCAATTATTTAAAAAAAGAATTTTCAAAACTGAAAGAAATTAAAGTGGTGATTGGATACGATTGCCGGAATAACAGTCGTTATTTTGCCGAAACCGTAGCTGATATTTTCTCTGCAAACGGCATACGGGCCTTCCTGTTTGATGACCTACGCCCTACTCCTGAGATTTCTTATGCCATCAGAGAACTAAAATGCCAGAGTGGAGTTATAATAACAGCCTCACACAATCCCAAAGAATACAATGGCTACAAGGCTTATTGGGATGATGGAGCACAAATACTGGAGCCCCATGATAAAAATATCATCACCGAAGTTCAAAAAATCACCAATGTTGAGGACATTCATTTTGACGGCAATCCCGAATTGATAGAAATTCTTGGTGCGGCGATGGACGAGAAATTCCTTCAGGAAGTGGCCTCACTTTCATTCAATCCTGAAATCATTGCCCGGCAAAAAAACATGAAAATTGTTTTCAGCCCCATTCATGGTACGGCTGTAAAGCTTGTGCCTGCTGCACTTAAGAAAATAGGTTTTGAGAACATCATCCATGTTCCCGAACAAGATGTTGTAAGCGGCGACTTTCCTACAGTAATATCCCCCAACCCCGAAGAGCCGGAAGCCTTGAAGATGGCCATCAACAAAGCCGAAGAAACAGGAGCCGATCTGGTTATTGCAACCGACCCCGATGGGGATCGTCTGGGAATTGCCATCAGAAATGAGAACAATGAATTTGTGCTGGTAAATGGGAAC
>JBEPWN010000220.1:0-5168 GCA_041642395.1 Marinilabilia sp.
GACCTTAATACTGTAAAGATGGCAGAAAGTGGCATGGCAGCATTCTGAACCACAATCAAAGGCAGTATTATACGTGAAACAGTACCGGCAGGAGCCCATGATTCTCCTAAAATGCTAACAAGCAGCCAGGGGGCTATTAAAACACCAACTAAGCCATAGAAAAAAGACAGGGTTATAACTTTTTTAAATGTTCGAACCACGAAATGGTAAAAAATTAATCCTGAATTATACATATCGGCAAGCCTTTTATAAAAAACCTGACTCACACTTTGGCTCCATATACCAATTGGAGTTGCAAAAATTCTTTGTGCCATTCCATAATAGGCTACTACATTATCGCCATAAAACACAGATAGAAAAATAACCGGCAAATGCGATAATCCCTGAGAAATACCGTTGAAGGATGTTTCAAAAAAAAGAAGCTCACGGTGATGCACCAAAAAATTCCGAAACAAATCCCAGCGAAAAACAAAAGCATGAAAAGGAATAAAACCTTTAAAAATCACAAATCCAATAGCAATAAGCTGTCCCCCAATAAATGCATAGATTAACGACAACTGTCCGATACTGTATAGCCCAAAGCCCAACGTAAATAAAAATAGTGAGAATGCTTTGACGAGTTTGAACACCCCAATCAATTTAAAGGCTTTGCGATAGGTGAAATAATAGTCCAAAGAAATAATTGAGCTCCCCAAAAAACAATTCAGAGATACCAACGGCAAAAATTTTGAAACATCACCAAATAAAGCATTCAAAGCACTGGCCTGAATCACCAGTGCAATCAACAAAATCAGGATAGAAAAAACAGCATTGATGATAAGTGAAAACCCCAATCGAACAGAAGCTTTTTTTTCTGTGCGACTTAATACAATGGCATTCTGACTTTGTAATGAAACCAGCGAACCCAGTATTTGACAAAGAGCAGAAAAAATAAAAAAAAGACTGATCTCTCCCACCGGATAGAAGCGGGGCAATAAAAAAAGCAGAAAAAAATTCAATCCCTGGGCCACAAAAGATGCAGAAAACAGTGGAAAGGATACACGAAAAATACTTTCTTTCCCGGAAGAAACGGAATTACTCATGAAATTCTATTTTTATTTTTTTTCGCTTATCAATGTTCAATAATTTAATGACTCGTATTACCCGCAATATTCCGTTAAACTTTTTTTAATTATTAATAATCAAATGCTTACAGAACATATGCGTGCAAATACAACTTTTTGATAATAAAACTTTTGCGTCATTGCATTTCTGCGTTTAAGCTATATTTGAACGGACTATTGACCCGAAAGCTACGCAAAAAATATACTGCTTAAAAAACGAACATTTGTCAAACATATTGCCGATTTTGAGCGGGAAGCGGAATCGCTCAGTATGGGTGATAAAGTAATAAAAAGGTGCGAAGCTGCATCAGGAAATATAAAATTTTGTTGGGTTCTGGCTTTTATAAGAACGATAAAGAATTTTAAATATCAAATAAAAATCCCGCAATCTCATAAAGAGAAAGCGGGATTTAAAACTAATCCACGTTAATACAATATTATTCCATTTCTTTAAGCTTAATGTTGCGGAACCACACGTCATCACCATGGTCCTGAAGACCAATGTAACCCATGCGTTCTTCACCACCGGCGTTGATCATCTCGGTCCATCCCTTGAATTTGCTTTCTTCGATCATCTTTTCCCATTCGGGGGTCCATAAGTGATACTCAAGTACAACTTCATCGTTTTGCATATGAACCACTGTTCCCTTGTAAACAATGATGCCTCCCGAGTTCCATTTGCCCCATCCTTTACTATTCTGAGGATCAGCAGGAATCAAATCATACAATGATGCAGACATGCGATTGCCATTTTCACCCAGACGGGCATCCAGATGATTTTCATTATCCAGGATCTGATATTCGGGTGCCGAACGATAAATGGGCAGATCATCAAATTCGCGTGCCAGATAAAAGATACCGCTGTTGCCTCCTTTGGAGACTTTCCATTCGAAGGACAATTCAAAATTCTTGAATTTCTCATCATAAATAATGTCACCACCATCAGCCGCACCAGCTTCTCCTTCACCCGATCCTTCGATCTTCATGGCATTATTTTCAATGACCCAGGCCGAGGGCACATCCTCACGGTTATATCCGCGCCAACCTTCAAAGTTTTCGCCATTAAAAAGTAATTCCCAGCCTTCGGCTTTCTCTTCCTCTGTCAGTGTATTCAAAGGAGCTTCTTCCATTGTTGCAGATTTTGTTTCTTCAGTTTCTGATTTGTCTTCAGATTTTTTCTGACCACCCATTCCACATGCAGTGAAAAGGAATGCGCCGGCAACCAAAGCTATTGCAATGTTGTTTGCTTTCATATAATTAACTTTTGTATGATTTTTCAGTTAATACTCTTTGTCATTTAAAATTCAGGAATAATTTTAAAATTATCCTTACGCTTAAGGCATTGGCGGAAGACTCCATCCATCGCGATAATTGTGTTTGATGAGCTCCTGGGCAAATGCCTTCGCATTGACCGGGTCGGTCCACGTCTTGGCAAAAGTAGGATGACCATCTATAATCTCGAAACCATCTTTAATCACCGTCCGGATGGTATCCACATCGCTGATATTGGTAAACTGCATGTTTTTTCCATCCCATTCAAGTTCTTTATTGAGAGCCTGAAGACGAACGGCCAGAACACCCATTACCACCATTTCGTTAAAAGGACCGGCTTCTTTAAAGGCCGAAGTGGTTGGCTGACGATTGGCTGCAGATTCTTTACAGGCACGCACCCAGTCCATTTGGTGAGTAGTCTCAACACGACGCTCAACTTTGGGAGCATTGGGTTTGCGACCCGAAAGCAACCATGGATCTTTGCCATAACAGCCGGTAACCAGAATATCTTTGGTTCCGTGGAACAATAAGCCTCCACCGGCATCATTCATATCTTTTCCGGCAGGCCATCCTTCGGGTTTCATGGGTTGCAGACCCCCATCATACCAATGTACATCGACCTCAGGTAAATTCAGATTGTTTTTACGTCCTCTTTCGGGGAATGTCATTCGCACACGCTGTGCTGTAGGTGCCGAGTCGGTTAGTAATAATGTAGAACTTCCCTGAGCCTTGGTAGGATAGCCTAACTGGAGACCCTTAAACACGGGGTGCAAAATATGGCAGGCCATGTCGCCCAATGCTCCGGTTCCAAAGTCCCACCATCCGCGGAAATTCCAGGGGGTGTAAATTTCATTGTATGGTCGCATGTTCGCTGGTCCGATAAATAAGTCCCAGTTAAGCGTGTCGGGCACCCATTGTCCCTGTTCGGGTCGATTTAATCCCTGGGGCCAGATGGGACGGTCGGTAAAAGCTTCTACTTTGGTTACTTCACCAATCTCATTATTCCAAAGCCATTCGCTGGCAAGAGCTACACCCGGACCCGAGGCACCCTGGTTCCCCATCTGTGTGGCAACCTGATGCTTTTCGGCAAGTTTGGTCAGCAAACGGGATTCATAGACAGTGTGTGTAAGTGGTTTTTCCACATAAACGTGTTTACCCATGGTAATGGCATGGGCTGCGATAATGGCATGAGTGTGATCGGCAGTGGCAACCACCACGGCATCAATGGAATCACCCATTTCGTCGAACATCTTACGCCAGTCCCAATACCTTTTGGCTTTAGGGAAATAATCAAAGGCCTTTTGAGAATATTTCCAGTCAACATCGCAGAGCGCCACGATATTTTCACTCTCCATCGCCTTAAGAACGGCAAATCCACGTCCACCAATTCCCACGCCAACAATGTTCAGTTTGTCGCTGGGTGCCTTTCGCCCGAGGGTTCCACCCATGGCAACGTTGGGAATTACGGTCATTCCCGCGGCAATTGCAGCAGAATTACGCAAAAACCGACGCCTGCTAAGGTTACTTCCGTTGTTACTGTTTTCCATGATAAATTCTATTAATTGTGTTAACAAAAATGATATTTAAACGCAGAATTTTCATCTAAAATTAAAAAAAATTAACCAAAGAACATAAATGGTTTTCATTTATTAATCAATACTCGTTTTTTTATATAAATAATCAATTGATATATAATATTTTGTGAGAGTCTATAAAATCAAAAATCCATTCATAATTTATTTATGTTTCCAGAAAACTATTTAAATGGGACTCATACAACAATACTCCGTTAAACTTTTGCAAGTGCCTAATAATAAATGGTTTGAAAAATAACAATGAATTACTTCAACTCTTTGATAATAAAAACTTTGCGTCTTTGTGTCTTTGCGTTTAAGCTTTTTTTTAACGGACTATTGATACAACATACAAAAAATTTATCTGAAAGCACAGAAATTGATAATCGTTTAATATCATCTTACAATTAGATCTGTTGTATGAAGCAGACACAGATTGCCGAAAAGAAAAAAAGGTTGCCCCGGGGGACAACCTCTTAAAAATGCTAAAAGTAATTTATTCTTACTCTTGCTGAGCCCACCATAAAGGTGTTAAAACAGCATCTTCTCCTCCCAAATGCTGAAGAGCCTGCTCGTATCCATCCGGGTTGGTGTTTTGAAGGCCTGAGGGATATTTAAGACGTTGAGGGAAGAATTCAATCTTACTTGTCATATAATTTGATGGACTCAATCCAGGAAGATTAGTAATAGGCCTGTCAACTGCCGGATTTTCAAAGAAAGGCAGCCCTAAACGACGATGGTCGTTCCAAGCCTCAAGAGGCAACCATGGCAATTGTGCCAGGTATTTTTGAGTGATGATCTTTGTCAGATGATCGTTACTGACTTCACCGTTTTCATACAAGTGGTTCTGAGGGTAGTTAAATTCATAAGTTCCTTCTTCCCCGTTATAACCATTTTCATAATTCATGATAACGGGGCTTACAGGTTCTGCATCATGAGACCAGCTTACAGAGGTACCAGCGCGATTGTACTCTTCAGATGCCATGTAAGTTCCCAGGTGGTCACTTACCCCCCAATATTCAAAACTTGAAGCAATGCCTTCTTCATATGCAGTCTGATCACCCATTGGAGTGTTCCAGCCTCTGACAGCTGCCTCTGCAATAAGGAAATACGTTTCCCATGGAGCAAAGAATATACGTTCTGATGTACTTGCACGGAATCTCTGACTTAATCTCGGATTAGTTCCCGTGTAGAAAGAAACATTATTTCTGGCAGACTT
>JBEPWN010000221.1:0-5162 GCA_041642395.1 Marinilabilia sp.
CCCCCTTTGTATTTTTTTTGCAGCCCCAATAAAAAGTTACGCAGAAACTGGTCGTTGCACGGACGATATTGACTTTGGCTAGGGCTACGAAAGAAAGCGCTTAATTCGTGCTTACTTATTCGCATATCTGCAAGATGAAAAATATTCAGAATATCCTCGTCCTTAAGATTCAAAGCTATTTTTAACTTCCGGAGAATGATGTTGTTGTTCAACCGCTTCTCAGCGACGGGTTGCACGCCTTCTCTTTGGCCCCGCTTATCATTGATCAAACCATTTAAGAAAATGGCCATTTGACGGTCATTAAGATTGACAAATGACGGGTCATCATCCTTTTTAAGCCAATCGCTTATTTGTGAGCGGGTTACCTGAAGGTCGCCCTGGGCAAATAATTCGATCATTTTCGAATCGCTGAAATCGAAGATGTAACGAATACGGCGCATTATGTCGTTGTTGGTCATGCTGATAATTTTTTATAAAGGTACAATAATCCCTTCGGGATTTTTAAATGTTTTCCTCAATCTTCCTTTTACAGTAACATTGCGAATCTTGCGAGACCAGTAAAGGCATAGCTTCGATCCCTGCCCGACCCTTGGTCGATACTGCTTTTACCTTTCTGCGACTGTTGTGCGACTGCTCTGCGACTGTTGTGCGACTCTATAGGGTCGCACAAATGCCGAAGAAGAGTCGAAGAAGAGTCGAAGGAAGGTCGAAGCAGACAGCATGAAGCCATTCCAAAGCACTGATTTACAGTTTATTGATTAATAGCCTTGTTTAACAAAATAATGCAATCACACTCAATGACTCTATTTTTACTAAGTTACCCTTGAGTTTTTCAGCCACCCTCACTCCTGAAAAGCGATACCGTCTCCCGAACAAATCTTATGTTTTCCCGAACAAAAAAGCACCTGGGGTCAAAACAAAAACCCCGGTCAAATTTGTTCGAGGTTTTTGTTTTTCTCATCCAATGCAACAACAAACTCACTTTCTTTGTTAATTTTGTGGCACTACAATTGCTAGAATAATATGGTGAACCAGACAAAACCCGTAAATGAGAAAAAACAGCGGTTGCTTGATCGCCGCTACCTGGACATGGCCCGCATCTGGGCACAGAACAGCTACTGCCGGCGACGCCAGGTAGGAGCTTTGCTGGTACGTGATAAAATGATCATCAGCGATGGTTACAACGGTACGCCATCGGGGTTTGAAAATGATTGTGAGGACGAAACCAATAAAACAAAACCTTATGTGCTGCATGCCGAAGCCAATGCCATTACCAAAGTGGCCCGCTCAGGCAACAATTCAGACGGGGCCACGCTTTATGTAACCTCATCGCCGTGTATCGAGTGTGCCAAGCTCATCATTCAGGCTGGCATTATGCGGGTTGTCTTTTCGGAACCATACCACATTGATGATGGCATTAATCTCCTGAAGAGAGCCAACATAGAAGTGGTGCAATTAAGATTCCGTGATCCGGAAGAGATACCCTGAGAGAACTAAAATGAACAAAATGAACAAGAAATAATTTTTTGACCGGTCTCCGGCCCTTGAGAAAACATCAATAATAATGACAGAACAAAGAAAAAACAATACACGGCAAATTTATCTTCCCGTTATACTGGCAGTTGTACTGGTTGGCGGAATGCTTATTGGACGTATTACTTCTCCTTCGGGCAGTGGTGAATCGGGAAGAAAGCTGATGATGTATCCCGAAGCCGGGAAAATACAAAATATCATCAACCTGATAAACGAACAGTATGTGGATAGTATTGACACCGAAAAGATGGTTGAGAATATCATTCCTGAAGTTTTGGAGAAACTGGACCCTCATACTGTCTATATTCCTCCTAAAGACCTGAAGGCCGCCAATCAGGAGTTAGAAGGCAATTTTGGCGGCATAGGGATTGAATTCAGCATGCCCAATGATACAGTTATGGTGGTGGGGGTAGTCTCCGGCGGACCATCCGAAAAAGTTGGTATCATTCCCGGCGATCGCATCATTACGGTCAATGACTCTGTCATTGTCGATGTCTCCACCAATGAAGTGGTGAACCTGCTACGCGGAGATATCGGTACAAAAGTAAATGTGGGCATCCAGCGTCGCAACCGGAAGGATCTTATCGACTATGAAATTACCCGTGGCAATATTCCCATGTACAGTGTGGATGTTTCTTACATGATTACGGATTCGATTGGTTACGTAAAGGTGAACCGATTTGCACGCAACACTTATCAGGAGCTTTTGTCGGCCCTGGCCAAACTCAAAGCCAATAATTGTCGCCACATAATCATGGATTTCAGGGGCAATTCAGGAGGGTATCTTGATATCGCCATCAGTATGGTCAATGAGTTCCTGGGAAAGGATGCCATGATCGTATATACAGAAGGGGCCAACAATCCGCGCCAGGACATTCACGCCAATGGTTCGGGATCATGCAAAGACATGGGAGTCACCGTTCTGATTGACGAGTTCAGTGCATCAGCCAGTGAAATTTTTGCCGGCGCTTTACAGGACAATGACCGTGGATTTGTTGTCGGACGCCGCTCATTTGGCAAAGGGCTTGTTCAGCAACAATTCCCCATTTCCCAGGGAGGCGCGTTGCGACTAACGGTTGCCCGGTATTACACCCCAAGTGGTCGCAGCATCCAGAAACCTTATAACAACGGGGTGGAAGATTATTACAGCGACATCATTCATCGCTATGAACATGGTGAATTTTTCGAAAAAGACAGCATTGAGGTAAACGACTCCCTCATATATAAAACAGTGGGAGGCCGTTCTGTATATGGCGGAGGTGGCGTTATGCCTGATGTTTTTGTACCACGGGATACTTCCGATCATACCGATTATTATTACAGGCTTAGAGAAACCGGGGCTATTTACCAGTTTGCGTTAAATTATGCCGACCGCAATCGCGATGAATTATCTGAATACGAATCGGTTGATGATTTCAAGACCTGGATCGACACCCAACCCATTGGTGATTTACTGGTGGACTTCGCAGAAAAGGAAGGAGTAAAATTCAATGCTGCCCAGTATCAAAAATCCAAAGACCGGATTGTTGTTGAGACCAAAGCATATATTGCCCGAAATATTCTGGATAATGAAGGTTTTTATCCCATCCTCAGCAAGCATGACGAGGTGTTGCAAAAAGCACTGGATGTGATTAAAAGCAGAGCTGATTCAGTGCTTAACACAGGTAGCCAACAGGAAACCCTATAGCCATTTTCCGGCTATTGATCATGATTGAATTTACGAATCACAAATTTGTATGTAAAAAAACAAGAATATATCATGTTACTAAGAATCATACTTTTTGCAGTTATCATTTATTACATCTTTAAACTGATTTTCCGGTTTCTGATGCCGTTGTTCCTCAGCAGCCAGGCCAGGAAAATGCAGGAACAAAAGGAGAAATCACACCGTGATTTTATGAGCCGGAAAAAAGCGGAAGAAGGAAAAATAACCATCGATTATGATGCTTCTTCAAAAAAAGACCGGTCATCGGGCAAAAAAGGTGGTGAATACGTTGACTATGAAGAAATATAAATAAAAAAGGCACCTTTCCGGCGCCTTTTTTATTTATATTTTATTCAATAACTGTTGTCCACCCATACGGATCGGGATCATCACCATACTGAATGGCCCGAAGTTTATTGTAAAGTTTTGTGCTTACAGGACCTGGTTCCCCATTGCCGGAAAAACTATATGATTTGTTATTATCAAGATCATCAACCCGCCCCACCGGACTAATTACGGCTGCCGTTCCACATTGTCCCACCTCTTCAAATGTACCTATCTCATCAAAAGGAACAACGCGACGCTCCGTTTTCATGCCCATATCCTGTGCCAGTTGGATCAGACTTTTATTCGTAATCGAAGGCAAGATAGATTTCGATTCGGGAGTGATGTAGGTGTTGTTTTTAATTCCAAAAAAATTAGCCGGACCACATTCATCAATGAATTTTTTCTCCCGACTGTCGAGATACAACACCGCCGAATAACCCTTTTCTTTGGCGATCATGCCTGCTTTCATACTTGCCGCATAGTTTCCACCCACTTTGATGTTACCGGTCCCTTGTGGTGCTGCACGATCATATTCGCGCATCACGGCCACGTTGGTTAACTTAAAGCCTTCTTTAAAATAAGGCCCTACAGGTGTTACAAACACCATAAACATATATTCATCAGCAGGTTGCACACCCACTTTAGGTCCCGAGCCAATCAGAAGAGGACGGATGTAAAGGGTAGCACCTGAGTCATGAGGAGGGACAAATCGTTTATTCAAAGATACAGCCTTTTTCACAGCCTCCACAAAAAGCGATTCCGGCACCTCTGCCATCATAATGCCCCGGGCGGATGTAATCATGCGACGTGAATTGTCTTCGGCCCTGAAAATCCGTATTTTATCGTCCTTGCCACGATAGGCTTTCATTCCTTCGAAGGCTTCCTGACCGTAATGCAAGGCAGTGGCGGCCATGTGAATATTGATCTGGTTGGATGAGGAAACTTCCAGTTCGCCCCATTTACCGTTGCGATAGTAACAACGAACGTTGTAATCGGTATCCAGATAATTGAATGATAAGTTTGACCAGTCTATGTTCATGATAAAATATTATTTATACAATCAAAATATGACTTTAAAGTTAATAATTTTTCCATAAGTTGAAACGAGAGAATCATCAAACAAGGATGTTTTTAGAATTAATTAGTGCCCAGGCAAATTATTGATTATTGAGAATGATCTGTTCTACCTACAATGAAGCATTTTCAAAAAAATTAACCGAACTCCATTGAGCATTAACATTAAGCTAATGCTCAAAAAAAGATTTTTTAACAATTCTGCCTTCAACATACAGATAATCAACACAAGTAGCTTTTCTTAACAAAATATGTAAAATAACCTTTAAATGAGGACTCTGTAACATCTGATTAAAACCGGAATAGTTCTTTTGCATATAAATTAAAACCATTCGACAATGAAAATCAGAAAGATTACATTTCTCTTTTTACTCTTTATCCTTTTTGTCCCTGATCTAATGGCCCAGGGTCCGGGAACCCTTTCAGGGACAGTTTTAGATAAGGAAAGGTTTCCGCTTCCGGGAACCAACATTTACATCGAAGCCTTATCAAAAGGTGCCGTGACTGATGCAGAAGGGAGATA
>JBEPWN010000222.1:0-5152 GCA_041642395.1 Marinilabilia sp.
CCAACCAGTTTGGCTTTTGATTCCGGATCTTCAATATCCGTATTGGTAATGGAGGTCATGTCAACAGTGAATTTTCCCGAAATAAAATCATTTCCTGATTTCTCCAGATACCCCGAAAGCAGTTTAACATGACCTGTATGCGAACCAGCTACTTTTTTGCCGGTCCATGTAATTTGGCTGTCAGTTACATTCATTTCACTTTTCTGTCCGTGTACGGCTGGCATTGTGAGCAGAAGCCCGAAGGCAATAATTAATGTCGAAAGTGTTTTCATCAGTTTTTATTTAAATTAGTTCTAAATAAGAAACAGATAAGGGGGAAAAATGTTTATTTTTGGCCTGTTAGATTTATAGATATCAGATGAGTATGTTACCATATGGTCGCCCTTGCCAGGGCTTTATAATAAAAACGCTGTTTTAAACTACAGCTTAACCTTTTTGACATAAACAGCTTATTCAAAGGTTATCGTAAATTATTTAGCACGTCCCCAAAGGAGGCGAAGTGGAATAACCCCGGGGTTTCTGTCCCGGGGTTATTGCAGGCTTTATGCTTTAGGTTTCCGCAGGGGGTCAACTTAAAAACTCAACCTCCAGCCTCTTTCATCTAACTAAAAAGCTTAAAAGCAGTTGCTTACATAATCATATTAGTCATTTGGGTATGTCGCAAAAGGGTTATCAAACTTCACTTTCAGCTATGAGCTTCGAGCTATGAACTACTGCTTTTTTCCCGCGCGACTAGGTTATTAACCTCTAATTTTCAACCTCTAACTTCTAACCTTGAGCTTCTACCTCTAATGAATAACCTTCAGTTCTTTTCCAACTTTAATGAAAGCTCCAATGGCCTTATCCAGATGCTCTTTTTCATGAGCAGCAGATAATTGAATACGAATCCGTGCCTGCCCTTTTGGAACAACCGGATAATAAAATCCGATGACATAAATGCCTTCTTCGAGTAATCTTGCAGCGAAAGTCTGTGATAGTTTTGCATCATAAAGCATGAGAGCCACAATGGCCGAGTTGGTTGGCTTAATATCGAAACCGGCATCCGAAATTTTCTCCTTAAAATAAGCAGCGTTGTTAATAAGCTTATCGCGAAGAGCAGTGGATTCGCTCAACATATTAAATACTTCGTAAGCAGCTCCGACAATAACAGGCGCCAAAGAATTGCTGAAAAGATAAGGCCGTGAACGCTGACGCAGCATGTCGATAATTTCTTTTTTTCCGGTGGTGTACCCACCCATTGCCCCACCAAGAGCTTTGCCCAGGGTGCCGGTAATTATATCCACCCTGTCCATTACATTATGGTATTCGTGTGTTCCCCGGCCGGTTTTACCGATAAACCCGGATGCGTGACTATCGTCAACCATTACAAGAGCGTTATATTGTTCGGCCAGATTGCATATCTGATCAAGTGGAGTAATATCGCCGTCCATTGAAAAAACACCATCGGTAACAATGATCCTGAATCTTTGTGCTTGCGATTTTTTTAATTGTTGCTCCAGATCATCCATGTTCGCATGCTTATAACGATAACGCGCTGCTTTACAAAGGCGGACTCCGTCAATTATGCTGGCGTGATTCAGCTCATCAGAAATAATGGCATCCTGATCGGTAAACAATGGTTCAAAAACCCCTCCGTTTGCATCGAAACAAGCGGCATAAAGAATGGTGTCTTCCATTCCGAAAAACGAAGCAATTTTTTCTTCCAGTTCCTTGTGAATATCCTGGGTGCCGCAAATGAAGCGAACAGATGACATACCGTAACCATGAGTGTTTAAAGCATTGTGTGCGGCTTCAATTATCCGTGGATGAGCGGATAATCCCAGATAATTGTTTGCACAGAAATTGAGCACTTTCGCTCCCGGACTTACTTCTATTTCTGATCCTTGTGGAGAATTAATGATGCGTTCCTTTTTGTAAAGGCCGGATTCCTGAATATTTTCAAGTTCCTGTAGCAGGTATTCCTTGTATTTACCGTACATATCGAAGAGGTTTAAATGATTATAGATCAAAGTTACGTAACCATTGGATATTAAAAAATGCCAAATAACAGGATGGTAGAGTTATGTGCTGTTAGTCAGAGGATTAAATTATTATTTTTTCAAATCTATTATACAATATTTTATTAAGCTTTTGCAGATGATTGTTAATAAATATATAGGCTTGACCAATTATGCTAACGATTCATTTTAATTTTTCATTTAACTAAGATCGTAAGCCTTTAAAATTAAAATAATTATATGATTTTTTAGATCTTTGGGTATGTCAGTACCCGAAATGCGCTACTGACTAAAAACCACTTATTGATTTATTATTATCTGGAAATATACCGGTCTATTGATCGTTAGAGCTAAATAAAATATGCGCTGATAAACTGCCGCAAAAAGGCTTTATGTAGAGATGCAAAAGATTTAAGGAAATGTCATTAAAATGTTATAATTTTGCACCCCAATTGATTTGCTCATGAGTACCGGCACAAATTTGTTACACAATAGTTTCACGCAGAATTCTGATTCTGCGATTAATTCATTTCGACCTTCTGTAGAGGTTCCCCGGGAAATTAAAATAAATGTGCAACGTCCGGCCGTCAAAATCCTCGATCTTGAACAATCCGATACAGCATCCCGCACAATTCCTCAGGAAACAACCTCGCAGCAGAACTTACAACTTACTGAACCTTCTGAATCCGATGAATTATTGGTAGAAGAATTAATGGCCATACATGATTTTTCGGAACAGTTTCTGATTCATGACTGGCAGGCTTCAGGATTTCATGGACAACTCTGGCTATCAGTCAGGAATGATTCAATATGCCCGTTGCCCCAGGATTATTTTAACGGTGAATCAATCGGGGTTTCTGGTTTTGATCCAAGCCAGACTAGCACTGAAGATTCACTTAGTACCGCCAAAGAATCTGTTGTTATCGGTCACAAAACAGTAGAAAAAATAGAAGGAATTGAGATTTCCGATCCTTCGCTGGTATCCACTAAAAATTACGACAGACCTCTTTTAGGGCAAGGTTGGTTTTTGGTTACTATCATTGCTCTTGTCTCTCTCACAGGGCTTGTGCGCTTAAAATGGCAAAAGTATTTGTCAGATGTTTTCAGTGCTGTTGCTTTTTCGAAAATGGCCGGTAGAATGAGCGAAACCTCCAATGGAAATAATAAATTTGCATCCTTCTGGCTGGGGTTTTTATTTTATTCAAATTTTTCACTGCTGCTTTTTGAGCATATGCGAATAGCAGAGCGGAGTTTTTTAGGACTTGAAGGCTGGAAATTATTATTGACCTTATTTGGTTTTCTGGTTATTATATTTTCATTAAAAGTGATTACATATCGTTTTGTGGGTTGGGTTTTCAGAGTTAGGGAGTCTACATTCGAATATTTGTCGCAGTCGTCTGCAATGAGCAAGGCTTTTGGTGTTATTTTATTGCCATTAGTAGTAATATTCCCTTTTCTTGAGCCAGAAGCCCGGCCCTGGGTTCCCAAAATCGGGTTAGCAGTCTTTATTATTCTGTATGTAATACAGATTGGGAGAGGGTTTGCGGCAAATTTAAAGAATGCACTTTCAGGTTATTACATTATTTTGTACCTTTGTGCCCTGGAAATTTTACCCTTGTCAATACTATATAAAGTACTGTTTTATTGACTTTTTTTTGCAGGAATAGTTTCTGGTTTTGTTGAATTAAAACGTAAGCAAATTGAAGATAAAAAAGATCCTGGTTTCACAGCCCAAGCCGTTAACACCAAAATCCCCTTACTTTGACTTGTCTGAGAAGAACAATGTAAAGATTGATTTTCGTCCGTTTATACAGGTAGAGGGAGTGTCTTCCAAAGAATTCAGACAACAGAAGATCAATGTACTTGAGCACAGTGCAGTGGTTTTTACAAGCCGCACAGCAATTGATCATTTTTTCAGGATATGTGAAGAGACCCGTGTGACTGTTCCTGATGATATGAAATATTTTTGTATCTCAGAAGCCACAGCATTCTACCTGCAAAAATATATTGTTTACAGAAAGCGTAAAATTTTTCACTCTACCGGTAAATTTCCCGATCTGGTTGATGTCATTAAAAAGCATAAGCAGGAAAAGTTTATGGTGCCCTTATCAGATATTCATAAACCAGAGATTCCAAGCTTGCTGACCAAGGCTAAGATCAAATTTACCAAGGCTATTCTTTATCGAACCGTAAGTAGCGATTTAAGTGATCTGAAAGATATTAACTATGATGTTCTGGTTTTTTTCAGTCCCTCGGGCATCAAGTCGCTGATGCAGAATTTTCCTGATTTCGAGCAAAATGAAACGCTGATAGCCTCTTTTGGCCCTGCTACAGCCAAAGCAGTAAAAGAGGCCGGATTGCGACTGGATATACAGGCTCCCATGCCTCAGGCCCCTTCTATGACAGCTGCATTGGAAATGTTTATCAAACAGCACAATAAGAAGTAAAACATATTTTTATCATGGAAATACTCTTTTCCTGCTTTTCCGGGAAGGAGTGTTTTTTTATATCCAGTTCCTTACAGAATCTTCTGCAGGTCCTTTTAAGTCTCAATTTCAGGAACTACTCAAATTTTATATGTAACGCCATTTATCTGTATCATGGACCATTCCGGTTTCACCTTCAAAAAAAAAGAAAAGCTTAGCAGCCGAAAAACCATCGACAGGCTTTTTAAAGAAGGAAAGGCATTTCTTGTCTTTCCTGTGAGGGTGCAATTTATGGCAACAGATCTGCCTGAGGAAGTGCCGGTTCAGGCTTTGTTTTCGGTACCTAAAAAACGGTTCAGGCGGGCCGTAACACGAAATCTTTTTAAACGAAGAATGCGGGAGGCTTACCGTTTAAACAAACAAGAGCTTTATGATGTTTTGCTATCAAGGAATTTGCAGATCGCAGTGGCTTTCATATTTGTTGCAAAGGAAGAATCAGACTACCAGGTTATTGAAAAAGGAATGAATAAAGCCATTTCCAGGCTTATTGTCGAAGTTGAAAAACATGAATATCCTTCACAAAATAATTGAAATCATAAAAATAATACTGGTTTTTATTCTTTTAATACCGGTAAAATTCTATCAGTGGGTCATCTCTCCAATGATTGGTCCATCATGCCGGTATACGCCGAGTTGTTCTGTTTATACCGTTCAGGCGCTTAAAAAGCA
>JBEPWN010000223.1:0-5144 GCA_041642395.1 Marinilabilia sp.
ATCTTTATTTTCCAATTTCCCCGGGCTGAATTAAGTTAGGCTTTCAGCCTGTTAAGGTAGAGATTGAAGTTAACCCTAATAACCTACTGGCCTACTAACCTACTGGCCCTATTATCTCATCACAAACCAATTACATATGGCTCACAACAACAAAAATCAAGACAATCCCAAACAGAATAGTTCACGGAAAAATAAACACAATTCCGGAGCGGGCAGCAATCATAAGCATGGCGGCAATAGTCATAATAGTGATAAAAATCAGGAGCATGATCATGAGAAACATGATCATGGCGGACACGACCATACAGATCACCATGCCATGATGATTAAAGATTTCCGGAAACGATTCTGGATATCTTTGGCCATTTCAATACCCATCCTGGTGCTATCCCCTATGGTTCAGGACTTACTGGGGTTTGAGTTCGCATTAATACCGGGAGTTGATAAATTCCTGCTTTTCGGACTTTCGACCATTGTATTTTTCTATGGTGGATGGCCCTTCCTCACCGGATTAATTAATGAAGTGTCAACGAAGACCCCGGGCATGATGACCCTGATTGGTGTGGCCATTTCGGTGGCCTGGGGTTATAGCACGGCTACCACTTTTGGTCTGGAAGGAAGTTCCTTTTTCTGGGAACTGGCCACCCTTATTGATGTGATGTTACTAGGTCACTGGATAGAAATGAAATCGGTTATGGGTGCCTCCCGTTCACTTGAAAAGCTGGTGGCCCTCATGCCTTCAGAAGCACATTTGATCACCGACGACGGGACCCGCGATGTGAAAGTTGATGAACTAAAGAAAGACGATAAAGTAATGGTACAACCCGGAGAAAAAATTCCGGTAGATGGTGTCATTACTGATGGGAAAAGCAGCATTAATGAATCAATGGTAACAGGAGAATCCAAACCTGTATCAAAAGAAAAAGATGAAAAAGTAATTGGCGGAACCATTAACGGCAATGGCTCATTGACTGTTAGTGTGGAGCAGGTGGGAGAAGAAGCCTATCTGAGCAAAGTTGTGAATATGGTTCGTGATGCCCAAAGCAAAAAATCAAAGACTCAAAATCTGGCCGACCGCATCGCATTCTGGCTTACCATTATAGCATTAACCATTGGGTTCGGCACCCTGGCCGTCTGGCTGATTCTGGGCCAGCCGTTTGTCTTTGCCCTGGAACGGATGGCCAGTGTCATGGTTATTACCTGTCCGCATGCGCTCGGACTGGCGGTGCCACTTGTGGTGGCTATTTCTACATCACTATCGGCCGGCAAAGGATTGCTCATCCGCAACCGTACAGCATTTGAGAATTCCCGGAAGATTTCCGTTCTCGCCTTTGATAAAACAGGCACGCTGACCAAAGGTAATTTTGCTGTGTCGCGTTACACGTCGTTTGCAGATCAATACAACGATGAGCAGGTTCTGAGTCTGGCAGCCACTCTGGAATCCAACTCAGAACATCCATTGGCAGCAGGTATTGCAGCAAAGGCGAAAGAACTTGAATTGAAGACCGGTAAGGTTAAAGACTTCAATGCCATCAGCGGCAAAGGCATCGAAGGTGTTGTGGATAAGAAAAACATCAAAGTGGTAAGTCCTGATTATCTCAAAGAAAACAAGATTGAAATTCCAGGCGATAAGGAGAATAACCAGCAGGAAACCATTGTTTATATTCTCGAAGATAAAAAACCGGTGGGTCTTATTGCCATGTCCGATGAAATCAGGCCCGAATCGTACGAGGCCATTTCCACACTCAAAGAGAACGGCATAAAGGTTTATATGATGACCGGTGACAATGAACAGGTAGCCAAAGCCGTGAGTGACGAATTGAAGCTGGACGGTTATTTTGCCGGTATTCAGCCCGATCAGAAACTCGAAAAGATCAAAGAGTTTCAGGAAAAAGGAGAATTTGTAGCCATGACCGGGGATGGAATCAACGATGCCCCTGCACTGGCCACCGCAGATGTTGGCATTGCAGTTGGTTCAGGAACCGATGTGGCAGCCGAAACAGCCGATATAATACTGGTAAACAGCAATCCGCAGGATATCGCATCTCTGATTATTTTTGGAAAGGCCACGTACAATAAAATGATACAAAACTTTATCTGGGCCACCGGCTACAATGTTGTTGCCATACCACTGGCGGCAGGCGTACTGTATAGTGCGGGAGTACTCATCAGTCCGGCCGTGGGAGCCATATTAATGAGTCTGAGTACAGTTATTGTGGCTATAAATGCACAATTGCTGAAGCGACAATTCAGGTAATAATGAAACGAAGCAACCTCAACAGTTAAAATATAATTAACCCGGACAATAGTAAAATTAAATCTAAAACTAAAAAATTATGCATTACTACATTTCAAAAACCATCACAGACAGTTTTGAAAAGTCTGTAGAAAAAACCAAAGAAGCCTTAATGAATCAAGGTTTTGGTGTCCTTTCAGAAATCGATATTCATGAAAAGCTAAAGGAGAAGCTGGATGTTGATTTTCGCAAATACAAAATACTGGGAGCATGTAACCCTCCTGCGGCTTATGAAGCATTGAAACACGAAAACAAAATCGGTACCATGCTTCCATGCAACGTAATTATTCAGGAACTGGACAATGGTGAAATTGAAGTGGCGGCAGTAGATCCGGTGGCATCCATGAAGGCAGTCGATAATGACCAACTCACAGCCATAGCAGGTGAAATTCAGGAAAAGCTGGCAAAAGCCATCAATGCTTTGTAATAAATAGATGGTTAGATTTTTAGATATTAGATGTAAGATGAATCGGTATAATAATTAAACTGACATAGCCAGAACCAAAGAAGTTATATAAACAAATTTAAATGAGAATTAGCCGGATAGGTTAATTGCTACGCAATTATTTTGTGGTCCACGAATTTCACGAATTGAAAAGTTGTTATACGGTTTTTTTGACAACGACAAAGCCATTTTAATGCCGAGCCATGGGTGCGATCAAAATTCGTGAAATTCGTGAAATTGACAATTTGTGTTTGTTTTAATAAGGATAGTCGAACTCTTGTTGGTCGTTTCGTGAACCCCAAAACAAGAAATGACGAAGCCATTCTACAATAAACCATTGAAAATATTCTGTCGGAAATAAACACGAATATTAGGAATAAGGTACTAAGTTGAGCGATACGGATAAAGCGAAGTATCGCTCAACTTACGTTAAAGAAAACATTCCAATAAAATAATTGTAAACCTTAACATACATGAAGGATCAACCTGCAGAGAAGCAGTGTTTAAATGGTATTTGTAATTTGCATGTACCACCGGATTCGCACCGGTTATAAAAATTAGCCCACCCCAGACACCTGCCATAATAATTCATCAATTTTTCTGATGTAATGTTCATGTTTATAGAATCTGCCTTCTATCTTTGTATCCGTTACTGAACAAATCTAATTTTTGACTAAACATTACACACCACGTGAATCAAAAAAGAGAGATCATCCTACTGAACATCAGCGGAGAAGACAAGCCCGGATTGACATCGGCACTAACCGATGTGCTGGCCCAATACAATGTGAATATTCTGGACATCGGGCAGGCAGTGATTCATCAGGACCTGGGACTGGGAATACTCTTTGAAGTCCCTGCCAAATCCGAATCCTCACCAATACTAAAAGACCTGCTGTTCAAAGCCTATGAAATAGGACTCAACGTAAAGTTTACCCCCATCACCGAAGAGCAATACAAAGACTGGGTTGACCGCCAGGGGAAAGAGCGCTATATCATTACTCTTTTATCGCCAAAATTAACGGCACAACAACTGGCCGCTGTAACCAAAGAAATTTTTGAGCAAGGTCTCAACATTGATATAATTTCGCGCCTGAGTGGAAGGATTCCCAAAGACGACCCTGATGGCCATGTAAAATCAGTTGTTGAATTTTCAATAAGAGGCACCCCCGATAATATTGAAAAAATGAAAAGCCGCTTTATTGATATCGCCGGCACCAGCGGCGTAGATATTGCCTTTCAGGAAGATAATATTTTCAGACGCAACCGGCGCCTGGTTTGTTTTGATATGGACTCCACTCTGATACAAGCCGAAGTTATTGATGAACTGGCACGAAAAGCCGGAGTTTATGACGAAGTCAGTAAAATCACTGAATCAGCCATGCGTGGCGAAATTGATTTTAATGAAAGTTTTGAGCAAAGGGTAGCCCTGCTCAAAGGTCTGGATGAATCGGTGATGAAAGAAGTAGCGGAAGCGCTTCCACTCACCGAAGGTGCCGAAAGATTATTCAAAAACCTGAAAAAATACGGATACCGGACTGCCATTCTATCCGGCGGATTCACCTATTTTGGTAATTACCTGAAAAATAAACTCGATATCGATTATGTATTTGCCAACGATCTGGAAATAGAAAATGGCAAACTCACAGGTCGTCACCTGGGCGAGGTTATTAACGGACAGAAGAAAGCCGAACTCATCAAACTCATTGCTTTCAAGGAGAACATTCACATGGATCAGGTCATAGCCGTAGGTGACGGATCCAATGACCTGCCCATGTTGCGTCAGGCCGGACTGGGAATTGCTTTTCATGCAAAACCCACCGTAAAAGCTTCGGCCAAACATGCCATTTCCACCATCGGACTGGATGCCATTTTGTATCTGCTGGGATTTCGAGACCGGGAAATGAATTTGTAAAAAACATACCAAAAAGGGAAGAAATAAAAGCCTCTGTATTTGTGCCATGTGCCATAAATACAGGGGCTTTTCTCTGTTGTCCCATGGCTTTCAATTAAGACGACCGGATGAGAATATAGGACATGCTTTCTACCCTACCATTGCCCCACCCTGGGATCTGCAAAGGGCTTCTTAAATCTTATATCTAATCCCGAAGGATCGGGACTAACGGTCTTGTTTAACCGGTCAGCAGTGAAATTGAATACAATTTCATTACCATATCATGCTACTAAAAAACCAAATTGACACAAATAATAGCTTTAAACAACAAATTAATAGTTTTTATTTGCATTTTGCTTTTATTTAATTACTTTTGCTCATGTAAATGTTACAATTTTATTTTCTAGTACCTCAAACAAACAAAAACCGATTATCATGTGTGGATTTGCTGTTTACACCGGAGACGACCAGATGCTGAGACTGCAGATGGCCCACAATTTCAGAAGCCT
>JBEPWN010000224.1:0-5143 GCA_041642395.1 Marinilabilia sp.
GTATGCTTGGGTTTGGTCTGGCACTGGCCATCCCGTTTGCTGTATTTGCCATATTCCCCACCGCAATGAAGTCATTACCCAAGTCGGGCGGCTGGATGAACTCAGTAAAAGTAGTTCTTGGTTTTATTGTTCTGGCTTTTTCACTGAAGTTTTTATCGGTTGCTGATGCTGTTGGCGAATGGGGCCTTCTTGACAGAGAGGTTTTTCTTGCTATTTGGATTGCCATATTCCTGCTTATGGGATTGTATCTTATTGGAAAAATTAAATTTGCCCATGATAGTGATCTACCTTATTTAAGTGTTCCACGACTGGTGTTATCAATTGCCACTTTCGCTTTTGTTTTTTATCTCATTCCCGGATTATGGGGGGCTCCATTACGTGCGGTAAGCTCTTTTTTACCTTCCGTTGTAACGCAGGATTTTGATTTGAACCGGATACAGACAGGGGCTGCTCCCACAGGGGGCTCTGGCGCAGATTATTCGGGCGAAAACATTAAGGAAGGTGCTCATGGAATTATGAAGTATACTGATTATGAAGATGGAATGGCGGCTGCGAAGGCAGCCGGAAAGCCTGTTTTTCTGGATTTTACCGGACTGGGATGTTCCAACTGCCGAAAAATGGAGAGTCAGGTGTGGTCTGATAACACGGTGCGGGACTTGCTTATGAATGAATTTATCGTCATATCATTGTATGTTGATAAACGTGTGGAATTACCTGATGAAGAACAGTATGTTTCTGAAACAACAGGGCGGAAAATCAGAACCGTGGGAAATAAATGGAGTGATTTTCAGATATCCCGCTTCAATCGAAATAGTCAACCGCATTATGTTATTTTGGATCACAATGAGAATGAGTTAATCAAAGACAGGGGCTTTAATACAGATGTTGAGGCTTATGTTGAATGGTTAAAAAAGGGACTTGAAGCCTTTAAGGAGAAAAATTCCTGATTTAGCATATTAATTACAGAACAATTATAAAGGCCTTCCGGATCATTTTAACATTTCCGGGAGGCTTTTTTTGCCATACAATCTCTACATTCCTGTACTCCAGCAATATATTAATTCACTGTTTTGTAAGTAACTGATGATAAGTAGTTTGAAATATAACGATTAATGACTTCAACTCTTTGATAATAAATGCTATGCGTCATGGCCTCACTATGTTTATGTTTTTTTAACAATCTATACATGGTATTATTGATGGGGCCTTTTTTACAGAATGACAAGATCAACCTTTCTTTCAGCTTCCAGCTTTGAACTTCAAGTTTTATCTCCTTCCTCCGTAATTGGGATGCTTTAATCTAAACATAACTGCTGTTGGTAAAAAACACCTTTACGTCCGCATTTTATTATTATAAATTTGAAAATGTCAAAAAAATCATATACTTAAATCGTAAGGATGAGAACTATTTTACTAACATGTTTTTTGTATATATTGGGGGTAGCATATGCGCAGGGACAGCAAATTGATTTTTACAATCTTGATGAAGAGCAATTATATAATCCTGATAGCAAATATAATACATGGTCGGTAACCGCAGGCTTCAGCCCGGTTATTTATTATACTGATGTGGTGGACTATACGATGTTCCCCTCCAGCAACTGGAGATTTGGTCCCTCATTGATGGTAAGTAAGCAATTTGGGCGTCCATGGTCTGTTGATGCTCAATATTTGATGGCAGACATGTACGGTGAGAAAAATTCGAGATATTTTTCGGGCAACTTTTATGATCTTACTCTTAATCTTAATGTTAGCATTAACCAACTAGTGCTTTTCGGACCCATTCGCGATAAAATTAATGTGTATGGTAAAATAGGATTGGGAGTTAATTATTTCCGATCGCGTCAAAGAAATCTGATCACAGGTGACTGGCTTACTGTTGGTGATGTTCATGCTTCTACTCCGGGTTATCCAAAACCTTACGGATGGGATGACGATGATTATTTAGCCATTGGTTATGATCGTGAAAATCCGGAGGAAAAAACATCCAGGGGTAATGAAATGGTAGTTCCAATTGGCATTGGTGTGGATTATCGTATAAATAAAAGTTTTGATGCCGGCTTTGAACTGGCTTTGCGAAATCTGACCCAGGATAACCTGGATGTGAATCTTACCGGGGCTGACAATGATTCTTATATGTCAGCTGCATTTACGCTTACCTATAAAATTGGGAAAAAGGATAAGCGGCATGCTTTGTGGACTTACAAAGATTTCAATCTTGCTTACCAACGCGAACGGCAGGGAGATCCTCTGGTCCAACGTCTTGATTCCCTGCGTAAACATCTTGATTATCTGGCTGCCAATGATTCATCAACGACGGATACAACCTTTATCTACCGGGAAACCATTGAACGACATGATGTTTTGGCTGCTTCAGTTTTTTTCGGCTTCGATCGTTCCGATATTCTGGCCGATGCTCATAAGACACTGGCCATGGTGGCCCGTTTCATGAAAGAAAACAGTGATAAACGTGTGCTGGTGCAGGGATATTGTGATGAACGCGGATCATATGAGTATAATCTGGGGCTAAGCCAGCGCCGTATTGATGCGGTTGTGGATGTATTGGTTAATGATTATGGGATTGAAGAGTCCCGTTTTGAGGCAGAACCTCAGGGTGATACCAAATTATTATCAGATACAGAAAACCTGGCGCCACGGGGAATTCACCTGGTTAACCGAAGAGTGGATATGTTCCTTGTCGGTAAAAAAAATGAATAATATGACGGCCATGTAGTTTTTTGGTTTAATTATTTGTATTATCTGACTTAAAAGTTAAGGCTAAGATTAAGATTTGGGAAATAGAAACATGGAACCCTTACACGAAACCTGAATGATTTCATTTCGGGTTCAGTTTGAAGCAATATATCGATGATTACCGGTTATTCGACCCAGGAAAATTAATTCTTTACAAATGAAATTTATATTATTATCTATTATACTGTTATTCTCAATCAGCATTTCGGGTCAGGAGAGGAAGAATTATGAATTTGAGAAAACGCCGGAGATGATTTATTCTTTTGGTCAGAGCTATAATTCATGGTCGGTTTCCGGTGGATTTGGACCTGTGTTTATGTATGCCGACCTAAGTGGATACCAACTTGTTCCTAATCAGAAAATTGATTTTGGACCATCGTTTTGGATCACCAAACATTTGGTTCCGGCTTTTGCTTTTGAACTTCAGTATCTTCAGAGTAATATGTACGGACAGGAGGGTTTGTATGAATTTGACGGTGACATGCTGGATTTTTCTATCAATGGTATTGCAATCATTAACCAGATGTCATCCCGTCCGGGACCTATTAACGACCGGTGGAATTATTATCTGAAAATTGGGGTTGGGGCAACTTTATATCGCAGCCGGCTTCTCCATGCCGGCACCAATGAGATTTTGCAGCGAAACGAATTGTACGGAGGAAGTAATCCAAACTATGTGGTGCAGGGGTATGATGTTGAAGAACCGGATCGGAAGACTAACAGGGCTACTGAAATTGTATTGCCATTCGGCCTCGGGGTTATGTACAGGATCAATAATAATTTTGATATGGGCGTGGAGAGTGTACTCAGATTCTCTGCTGCCGATGAGCTTGATAATATCCTTACTGGTGCCAGCAATGATCGTTATTTATTTACGGCACTAAATGTCAGCTATAAATTTGGACCTAAAGATCAACGTCATAAGCGCTGGACTTATCGTTCTGATGATATGGATTTGATTGGACGAAAAGTGAGTGATCCAATTATGGATGAAGTGCGTAGAATGGAAAATGATATTGCTGAATATGAAGCCAACAGGCCTGTACATAAAGATTCTGTAATTATTACTGAAACTCTCAGAGTGATTTATGATAAATATAAAGTTCGAACTATTTTCTTCCCCACAGGAAAATTTAGTTCTTTCAGTTCGGTGGATCAATTGTTAATGGGTAAGGCTGCTATTGAGCTTCAGAACTCACCGGGGAAGAAATTATATCTTTACGGATATTCTGATTCCACCGGTCCTTCGGACGTGAATATGGAATTGAGTCGCAAACGTTGTGTGGCGGTTAAAGCCTTCCTTGAAGAAGAACTTGGAATTAACCCCGAGCGCATTGAAATCATCCCCCGAGGACAGGAGGATCCTCTTTCTCCCGTGGATGAGCTATCGCCAAGAGGATTGCAGATGGTTAACCGGAGAGTAGATTTGCTTGTAAAATAGTACCTCATATGAATCAAGTCACAGTTTTATTTGATGGTTATTGTGTTTTGTGCAATTGGTTTGGATGTTGGTTGCGCAAAAACTTTAAGGGGCCTGTGAAGTTAGCTGCAATGCAGACTGATCGGGGACAAGAGATTCTCCGTCGGCATGGATATTCTGACGATATTGCCGATGAAGTGGTTGTGATTGAAAACGGCAATGTTCTTACAGGTGCACCGGCGATTCTTTTTCTTCTTCGAAGGACAAATGTGGCAGGCCGTTTTTTTTATGGCATTTTGCGATTGCTGCCTTCGGGATGGATAAAATGGGGCTACCGGGTTGTCGCCAACAATCGCTACAAGTGGTTTGGCAAACGAGGCTCTTGTTCCATTATTCCGGATTGAGTTCCCCTTTTTGATCTTCACGGTATTTCAACGACAGCATCGCAAGAGTTTTTCCGAATACTTTTAATGCTTCGTTGGTTTCATTGCCGATTTCTGTTTTTTTAAGCTTTAGTAAAAAAGCATTATACATGGCAGCGAGCATAAGTTCCACATCATGCTTCGGAGTTGGCTTCATTTTTTGTTCCAGTTCCTTTACCAATGGAATGGTTTTCATATATTGTTGCTGATAGGCAGTTTCTTTCGGTGAATGCATTAACTGAATATGCAAATTGTTTAAATCGTTTACCAGGTTGGTGATTACCTGCAGGTGACCCGATTTTTCAATTTTCTCGTTTTTCATCATGGCTACGAGATTTTCATACCATTCAGCAATTTCTTTTTTTATATCATCGGGTTGTTCATATTGAGGAATAATGGTTTTTTCGATTGTTTCCTGATCAAGATTTGCAGCCCTGATAAGATCTTCAATTTGCCACATATAAAGGATATATCCGGCGATGTCGTTGTTCTTTTTATGTTTGGAAATGATCATTTGATGATTCTTTTTGATGGTTATTATTGTTGA
>JBEPWN010000225.1:0-5132 GCA_041642395.1 Marinilabilia sp.
CGCGGGCGATGTCATCCCTGACGAATAGTACAATTGGTTCTAAAACGGATCTGAATCCTTTGGGTGGTGACATCCCAAAGCGGGCATATGCCCTTGCCATCGATATAAATATGAGCAGAATGATCACAGCTGACATTATCATACTGGCCACGTGTTGTGTGATGGAGAAATCCAACGGACGGATATTGGTAATCTTACCTTCTTCATCTTGGTGCAGAGTTGCGTCTTTATCAGTCAGATAAAATTTCTCTTTGTGGAGAGTAACATAATTATTGCCCAATGGCGCCAATTCATCCCCGTGGTAAAATTCATCCGATGAATAGAACCATAATTCTCCGTTATGCCATAATATCACCGGAAGAGGCAATGAAAGATGTATTTCCTGTCCGTGACGGTTGGTATAATCCAATACATGCCATTGGTGCGAATCACTTATGTGTCCCATTATTAGCTCGAACACATCAAGAGGCTCGTCCGGGTTTGATGACTCCGCAGACGAGGCGGTCAGGGTGCTTGTAATCAGAAAAAATATAAGGACTAATCGTTTCAAAGCTCAGATAATCTTAAATGGACATAAAAAAACCACTTGTATCGGTTAATGGTGCTTAGAATTTTCATTTTTATCAGGGCGGAAAGAGCACTGTATTTTTCTAATGCCCTTTTACCTGTTCAATTTAGTTCTATACGCTGGCATGTGTCTGGAAGTTTCAATGAAAATAAAATGATTTAAAAATGACGACCTTTGTTAAACAGCCATTTGATTTTCCATTTTGTATCCATCCCCATTAAAATAAGGTAAGATATTAACAGCGGCATTACGAACGCTTCGATGTCGTCATCATCTTTGTCGAAAAACAAAATAAACAGAAAAGGAAGCAGCAGCATCTTTGTCATTGAAAGAACCATAAAGGCCCATCCTGGTGCTTCGAGCCAGTATTTGCGTATTTTTTGAAGTACATAGGTGGTGGCAGGGAACATGACAATAATGATAACGGCCACGTAGAACCAGTTTTTTGGAATATGACCGGCTTCAATATAAACAATAAGGCCTGCCAGTCCCTTGAACAGCAGGCCATATATTATTTCCTTTAAGAGTAATGCTTTATATAGAATCAGTCCCATAATAAAGTATTATTTTTTTATTTCACGAGGTGGGGATTGTGATTGTGAGGATGAAGGTTGGGAAGTACTGTTTTCAGTGCCCATACTGCATGTACCAGTAAAAATTGCTCCTGGTTCAATATTTAGTTTGGCACTTTTTATATCTCCGTTCACTTTTGAACTGGCTTTTAGAGAAAGCAATTCACTAACATTAATTTTACCATGCAGAGTTCCTGCCAGTTCGGCATTGCTGCAGTAGACTTCGCCTTTAATTAATCCGTTGGAACCAATAACAACTTTTCCTTTAGATTTGACATTTCCTTCAATGTTGCCATCAATTCGAATATCACCATTTGTTTCTATATCACCTGTAATCTTTGTTCCTTGTCCAATCATGTTTGGAAGTTTGTTCTCCGGCTCAATGTTCTTTGTCATCATTTTAATATTTTTAATGTTAATATTTAGTATTTATTTTTGACTAATGCGGTAAAAACCAATGCCATATCGTTTCTTTTAGCAAAATTAGCAAGATTATTGGAATTTTTGCTGGGTATTTAATAATTCCCGTAATGCATTTAATTGTTTTTCTTTGTTTACCTGCCTCAGATTTCTGGCGGTGTTTGTATAATACTTATGGCTGGAAATAAAATTTATTTGTTTTTTTGTCCAATCCTGAAGAGACATTTTTTCATGGAAGGTCTGAATCTCATGATACAGACTTTCAGAAACGGGAATAAAATCAGATCGTCCTAAATAATCCAGATCCGCATCTTTAATTATGGCTTCCAGGTGGTTGTGTGGTTTTGCATCTTTACGTGTTACATTTATCAACTTTGCTATTTCTGTTATTTGCTCATCATCAAACCCATACATTTGTAAAACTTCCCGTGCCAGTTCAATGCTGTTTTCTTCATGATTTTCGGAATCAATTAAAAACCCGGCATCATGAAAAAGAGCTGCGGATTTTATCAGAAGCATTTCAGCTTCACTGATTTTTTCACCCAGTCCAATAATTTCGACTTGGGTTACCACATCCACAGTATGTTTCATGTTGTGATATGTCAAATTATCAGACAATTCGTTTTCCAACCTGTTTAGTACAGCTTCTTCCATATCACCGAAGCGGATGTGTTGAAGTCGGGTGTGGAAAAGTTCGTTAGGATGGTTGCCTAAGCCGTCCTTCGATAATTCCGGGATGATTCCACGAACATAATACATATCTGTTTCTCCTTTGTATTTTACAGGCATTTTGCCCCGATACTCGGCAACAAAGAACTCTTTGACCAGTTGCCACGTGGTGCCTGATATGTTGATTTCTCCGGCAGTTCCTGAAGATTCCATGCGGCTGGCAATATTTACGGTGTCGCCCCAGATATCAAAAGATATTTTTTTTCTCCCGATCATGCCCGAAATGACAGGGCCGGTATGAATGCCTATACGCAATTCCCAGTATTCTTTTTGCTCAATCAGTTTTATACGCCTCATCTCCTCCATTACCTGCTGCATCTCCATAGCCGCTAATACTACCTCAATTGGATTGGTGCTGTTTTTTAGGGGAAGTCCCCCCGCACACATGTAAGCATCTCCGATGGTTTTTATTTTCTCAATATCATATTTTTCTACTATTTCGTCGAAATGCAAAAAAAACTGGTCCAATTCATCAATTAACATTTCGGGGTTGAGTTGTTCTACAATTCTTGTAAATCCCTGAATGTCGGCGAATAATACGGTGACTTTCTGATATTTTTGGGATTTCTTTTTGGGTCCCTGATGAGTATGAACGATGGATTCGATATCATATTGTGCTTGAATGCGGTGGGCTTTTTCTTTTACTTTCAAGGCCAGGGCCAGCCTTTCGGCAGTAAGTATTTCAACTCTCTGACTGATATAATTGCGAATCCAGAATGCCAGTGTGATAATAATGGTTACAACCAAAATTATGAGAAAAATATTTAAGTAAAATGCTCCGTCCATTTGCGCCAATAGTTAATCTGATGTTTATTTTTTGTGCAATATAGAAAAAGTCTTAAAAAAACAATCATTAATCAATCGTTTCGTGCAGTTTAAAAAAATGCTTAGATATCTTTAATGTTTGTAAAAACAAAATTGTTATCTTTAGCGATAAAATTGAATATAATTAACCATGGAAAGTTCAATGCATAGTATTCTGGTGCCATATGATTTTACCGATGTGGCGTTTAATGCAGTTGCTCACGCTGTAAATTTATCGCGCGTTCTGAATACTAATATTACTTTGTTGCATATTGTAAAAAAGGATTCTGAAATTGATGAAGCTAAAGTTAAACTAACTGAGGCTACTAAAAAGATAGAATCCGAATTGGGGCTAAAACCACTTGAGCTTGTTAGAGAAGGTTCCATCTTTAAAACCATTAATATAGTTTCTGAAGAATTTGAAAGTGCCATGGTGGTGATGGGTACACATGGAATGAAAGGATTGCAGAAATTAACAGGAAGTTGGGCATTAAAGGTAATTGTTGGTTCAAGAGTACCTTTTTTGGTTGTGCAGGAACCACCCGTAAAGAACGATTATACAAAAATTGTATTTCCGGTTGATTTTAAATCGGAGAATAAGGAAAAATTAAGATGGGCTGAATATATGTCCAGATTTTTTCAAACTAAAATATTTCTTTTTTCTTCTGCCTCCAAAGAAGGCGTGGTTGATAACCGTACAAAAGCCAATGTGGTGTTCTGCAAAAATTTTCTTGAAGAGAAAAATATCGATTATGAAATGGTGCTATCCAAGCACAAATCTTCCTTTTCCGAGGAGACCATTGAATTTGCCAAGAACAATAAAGCCGATCTTATTATTATTATGACTACCAGAGATATTGCTTTTCATGATTACGTGCTGGGGGCCCAGGAGCAATATATTATTGCCAATAGTGCGAGGGTTCCTGTCATGGTTATCAATCCCAGGACCGATTTAATGAAGTACGGATATGGCGGTGGGTTTTAAAGAATTGAATAACTGCTTAAAGAATAATCTGAAAAGGCAAGGTAATTCCCTTGTCTTTTTTATTTTATAAGAGTTTCTGGTTTTAAAAAGATATCTTTTGCCAATGGGGTTTAATGTTTTTTTATAGATGTTGTTTAATTAATGGTATCTACAGTTCGAAAAAAATCCCGCGTCATGCATTTTTTAAAACGAGATCTTTCTGGAGCATATTTAGATATACAATACTGAAGTTTCGTGTGTTTTTTATCTTTCTGAAACCGTCTTTTCAGAGGTATTTTTTTGTAATTTCGCATGTTCAGATCATTAACTTTAAGAGAAATGGAACTTGTTTTTGCCACACATAATAATAATAAATCTCTGGAGATAGCCAATATGGTTGGAGATGATTGGACAATTAAAACGCTTTCCGATATTGGGTTTGAAGAGGAGGTACCTGAAACCGGAAATACTCTGGAGGAAAATGCATTACAAAAAGTGAGATATGTGCATGACATTTTGAAGCAGAATTGTTTTGCAGATGATACCGGGCTGGAAGTGGACGAACTTGGGGGTGAGCCGGGAGTGATGTCTGCCCGATATGCCGGCCCTGGAAAAAACAGCATAAAAAATATGCAAAAGGTACTGGAACAAATGAAAGGCGTTACAAGGAGAAAGGCGAGATTTCGGACTGTAATTGCTCTTATTTTAGATGGAAAAGAATTACTTTTTGAAGGTGTGGTGCAAGGAAATATATTGTGTTCTCCTACAGGAGAATGGGGATTTGGTTACGACCCTGTTTTCAGTCCGGAGGGTTATGATGTTTCATTTGCTGAAATGCCTCTTTCCGAAAAGAATAAAATCAGCCATCGGGGACGGGCAGTAAGAAAACTTGTGACTTATCTTAAGAATTACAAGCATGAATAATACTTGCATAAAAAGAGGGGGCACCCTGGGTTTTTTATTGGTCATTATATTGTTTGCAGGGTCATTTGCATTGGAGGGACAAAGTCGGTGGACCGGCTATTATTCATACAAATCCTGTTTCGATCTTCTTGAAACCAAAGATTTTATTATT
>JBEPWN010000226.1:0-5131 GCA_041642395.1 Marinilabilia sp.
AACATTCTTGTGATATTTTCATCTATACCTAAAACTAAATAACAAGCTTTTGACCAAAATAATTGCGAGGTTTGAAAATCAAGATGCCAGCTACCCACTTTTGCAATTAGTTGTGCTTCGAGTAACATCTCCTCACTCTCCTTCAAAGCCGCTTCCGCCTTCTTAAGTTTAATAATGTCTTTTCCATAGGAAGATTTTAAAGAGGCATTCTCTTGTTTCAATTCCTGTAACTCTTTTAAAAGCTCTTTTTCTTTTTTACCCTGACTACCCATATTCAAATTCTCTAAGAAGGCAATGCGGAATCATATCGCCCAACTTAGGTTTTACTCAAATATCACAAGAATGTTTCGATGGGACATTCATTGATAAGAAAACAGCCATATTGCAATTAAATGCAGAAGAGATTTTGAGTGGGCCGTGTTCTAAGTGTAGTAGAGTGTTTATTTATTTATTTTAATGTCGAGCGTATTTTTTCCGACTGTGTATGCATAAGCTGATGAAGGTAAAAATTGAAAATGAACGTCTGCATAATCTACTTCCCCCTCTTTGCCTATTGAGGTAACAATTGGTGTCTTGATATTATTTTCCTGGCAAAATTTGATTAAACTTTTTAATTCTTTAGGTTTTTCATAATATCGATCAGACCATTTGATTTCAAGAGCCCAAACAGGCTTTAATGTATTATCACTAAGTCCAACCATATCCACTTCGCCATTGCTCCATCTGGCGTAATACAGTGTAAACCAATCTCGATGCATCCATTGAGCAAATATGGCTGTTTCAACCATATTTCCTATCATTTCATCAGTAGAAGTTATAGGTGTAAATAATGCGCTTCGTAATGAAGGATTTGTAAGGTAAATCTTGAAGAAATTATCTCGTTTAAACCTTTTTCCACTTTGATCAATTCGTTTTACTTGCTTTATCAGGAATGCGGCTTCTAAAAACTCAATATACTTTTTTATGGTATTTTTGGGTACTTGTGATTGCTTACTCAAGGTCTCAAGCGAAAATTCACCGCCACTATTGTATGCAATTGTTGTGAACAAAGAATATAACTCTCTTGTGTCGCTTATACCATAGAGACTGGGCAAATCTCTAAGTATAACTTTGTCTACAATATCTTGCCTAATATATCGCCCGGGGTTCGCTTGAATTTTCGCAGAAAGTATAACTTCCGGGTATCCTCCGAAGTTGATATAATCCAAAAAATGCCTGTTAAGCTCATCTAAATGACTTGTCGAATAAAATTGTGTCTGCTTATCATTCCAATTTAGCTGTATAGGCTTAATGAGCCTGTCCAAACCTTTTAAGGATATGTATTCATTGAAGGTAAGGGGAGGAAGTAAGAAATCTGTAAATCGACCTGCCCCACTTTCATTACTTGCAAACTTTAAGGCAGCTGCGGCAGAACCAGACACAATAAACTTATCTTTTCTATAACTATCTACTAAGGATTTTAAGTGTATCTCCCAATCTTTGCAGTATTGTATTTCATCAAATATCATGTGCCAGTCTGATTTGTCAGTCAGACCAGTGGCTTCTTTTGAATAGTTAAACAGTTGTTCAAGGGAAATATTGTTATAAATGGGGTTTTCTATTGTTATAAATATTATTTTTTTGGGATTAGCTCCATTTTCTATTAATTCTTGAACCATATGATAGAGCATAACTGTTTTTCCAACTCTTCTTGGGCCCATCAAAACAACTGCTCTTCTAATTTCTCTTTCTTTAACTAATGGTTTGAATAGTTCAAAGTATAATCTTCGTTGCATCTCATTGTAATCAGCTTCAATTTTGCCTTCTATCCACCATGGATTTTCAAAGCGAATACGGTCTAATACCTGATCTTTTGAAATTTCTCTTATCATTTTTGCTTATTTACATACAAATATACCAAATAAAGTCAAACAAATGATCTTATAATGAGAAAATGTTGCTTTTAAATAAAAATACGGCCTCTGAAATTCTTATTTCGGTTTCGAGTCTCTGGGATTTTACCATTGGGCTCATCCTGGGCCAACTGAGCATTTTCAATTTTCACCAGCATTGCCATGTAGTTTCCTGCTATTCAGGCTTTTAAGATATTATTAAATCAATCCGTATCTACTGACCAGCTATGAATTTATCAGGATGAATGAGCCCCAAAGGGAAAAACAAATCTTTCAAATTATAAGTCAATCTGAATGTTTATTTTTCCACCAAGTCCTTTTTCTACAATATCATACAAGGTTTTCAATGTGATATTACTTCCGTCATTTTCAACCCCGTGAAATATAGCTTCCTTTTTTATTGATTATTTCTCCGAGTTGGTCTTGCGTTAAGTGTTTTCTTTATCTTGCTACCTTTAGCAATAAATCAGTTTTGGACGATTTGAATTCAAAGTTAAGGTTTTCTTTTCGTTCAGTTTCTTTTTTACGTTTATGAGGTTACGAAATTGGCAACGATAAATATCATCTTGCTTCAAAAGAAACATCTGCATCTGGATATTTTTTTGCCAGGTTATACAAATCATTCCATGCAACTTGCATTACAGAACCATTCATTCCTTTATTTTCAATCTTATTCCATCCAGAACTAGTTGTAACTCCATAACCAACATCTACAGTGGGCGGCAACGCATCCCTAACGCCAATACCGTTTTAAAACAAAAAACGACAACTGCGTCTATTTTTCTTTTCCGTAAAAATTTGTTAAATCAAAAGTATCATAAAAAACCAGAAAACATCCCTTCATTCGTCAAAAGTTCAATTATACTGACCTGTTCGGGACGGGCGATAGCCTGTCTCGAACAATTCTGGCAAAAACGCATTGCACGGATGCAGTGGATCGTCCCATTTGGGGAAAACGCATTACGAACCTGCTTTGCCTTAGAAATTCTGACGAAAACAGATTACGAGCCTGCATATGCTCAGAAATTATGGCGAAAACACAATGCACGCCTGCTTTGACTCAGAAATTTTAGGGAAAACAGATTACGAGCCTGCATGGGCTCAGAAATTATGGCGAAAACACATTACACGCGTGCAACGGCTCGTCCCGTAGCGGGAAAACACATTACAGGCGTGCAACGGCTCGTCCCGTGACGGGAAAACACATTACAGGCGTGCAACGGCTCGTCCCGTAGCGGGAAAACACATTGCACGGGTGCAGCGGCTCGGAAATTCCAGGGAACAGAGAATGCAATGCTGTTTTGTCTTTGAAAAATGGTTTGCAACTATTTTTTTGTTAAAAACTTGATATTTATCGAAATAACACCGCAATTGCAGGAAGCAGACGAGCGTCGCGATAATGCCATTAATGGAATAACCGGGTTGCTCTAAAATTACACCTATCACTAGAATCCGGAAAAACGTAATGCTGCTCAGTTCCTGCTTAATGAAATAAGCGTTTACGGCCGTGGCATTGCAAGGTTAAATTACCAGTCGGAAACCAGCACCAGAGTTGACTGATTTGTTCAGGATGCTGACCAATACGCTTGAGGTTCATGCTACCATTAAGGATGACGAGATTTTTGAAAAAACCATCAGGTCTATTAATGAGCTTAACGATCGTTATAATGAGCTCGTGATGATTCGTCAAACTTCAGCCGAAGAGAATGAACAGGCACCTGATGACCTCGCCACCGAAATCACAAACAATTAATTTTAATTTCTAATCCGAAGGTTTTGATGAAATAGGGCCGGACATTCTTTTGGGTGTCCGGCTTTTTTTGGATCTGATCCGTGATAAGGAGCATTATGCACGCAAAAATAAAAGACCTCCTAAGATTCAAAATCTTAGGAGGTCTTTTATGTGCCCAGAACAGGACTCGAACCTGCACATCCAGAAGGATACTAGTCCCTGAAACTAGCGCGTCTACCAATTCCGCCATCTGGGCCAGTATTTACAGTTATTTCTGTTTCTTTCAACAGCGTTGCAAATATAGGAACTAAATTTTTTCTGACAACAGCTGCGTGAAATATTTTTTCTTCTTTCACATATCGGAATCACCGGAAACTCCTTAAACAGAATTGTCCAATGGGAAAAATAGAAAAGAAGCATCATTGTTGACAAGCAATGACCGATTTTGATGGTTTTTCTTTTTTGTTAGCCTTAGGAAGCTTATTTTTGCACGTCATCGCAATCAATAGATCGTTAGAAGTTAGATGATAGAAGATAGAAGATAGATGGATTGTTTCAAATTGAAAAACCACTTCTTAAGATCTTGCATGCTTTATATTCAACTGACTGACAATTTATTACAAAAAGCTCGACAAACTATTGCGCGAAATAATTAATATCAAATGATAGGAACCCTGATCAATGTAAGTACTGTGGTTGCCGGCAGCATGCTTGGCATCATTTTCAGGCATCGCCTGCCCCGCCGTGCTGTTACGGTTGTTTTTCATGGCATCGGACTTTTTACTATTGGATTAGGGGTTACCATGTTCCTGAAGAGTGAATGGATCATTGTTGTGATTTTATCGTTGCTTTTTGGTGGAATAGCAGGCGGCATGATCAGATTAGAGGAACGAATAGAGAATTTCTCGGAGTGGATAAAGAGCAGGTTCCGTTTCAAAGACGAGCGTTTTACCGAGGGTCTGATTACCTCTTTTTTATTATTCTGTATGGGGTCGCTCACCATCCTTGGTGCCATTAATGAAGGCATTGGCCAGGGGCCGGAATTACTCATCACCAAATCGGTACTTGATGGCTTTTCTTCAGTGGCACTTGCTGCAGCCATGGGCATTGGGGTTTTGTTTTCTGCAATTCCTCTTTTGATATACCAGGGAGGCATCACCCTGATATCCATGTGGCTGGGTAATTTTTTTGCCTTAGCGGTGATCAACGAGCTTACGGCAACCGGTGGGATATTGCTCATCGGACTTGGATTAAACATCCTTGAAATTGCAAAAATAAAGATAACGGATTTGTTGCCATCACTGCTGTTTGTCGTTTTATTTGCCTGGATGAAGTATGCAGGCGTTTTTCCTTTTTCATTATTTTAATAATCATACCATTTTGAAAGATACAGATCAGCTCAACCTCGAACAACTCTATAGACATTGGGCAGGCGAACCGGCAGAAAGTTTCACGGCACTTCCGCCTTCGGGTTCCGACCGGCATTACTACCGCATTGCAAGCGCTA
>JBEPWN010000227.1:0-5130 GCA_041642395.1 Marinilabilia sp.
AATCTCATACACCTTGCCTGACTCAAAACATACCAAATTCCGTCTGCTGCAAATGGATGAGGAGCAGTCGGAGTTACATGAAATTATTAACAAACATTTTTAGGGTGTCCCAACGCTGAAAACAGGAAAAAAACCACGAACTTATTGTTTGTGGTTTTTTTATGTTTTATTTTTTCACTGGATTTCAAACCTCAATCATTAAAGAGGGTTTTGGCTTGAGAGTTTCGTGTTAAGATCTAATTGCTTACTAGCCAAACCTGGACGAGCCAGAACCAAACTAATTTTTATAGTTTCTATCGCAGCTCCGCAGCTTTTAATTTTGTTATCACATTATTTCTACCGTTCTGTCGCCGCTCCGCGGCTATTGAGAACTGATGGTTTTAGTTTAATTATGCCTAAGACTCGAAACTCAAAACCAAGTAGGCAATAAGATTTTAACACGAAACTCAAAACCCAAAACAAAGTTCTTAAAAATATTCTGTCACAAAAACACGAATATTAGGAGTAAGACACTAATTGGTTTTGGGTTGATTCTCTGTGCGTCGTATGTTACCATGCTGTCGACCGGCAAGGGCACTTTATGAACAGAAACTACTAGCTTTTCAGTTTGACAATAAAGATGCTTTTTAGATTCGGATCATTTGAATATATTTTCCTGGTCTAAGATGCTCCAGCCTTCAAGCCAATTATTTTGTCCAAAAGCACCTTTAAAATCAACCGGTTCAAACCAACTGTCTTTTATTTGAGTGAAATCACTGTAGAGGGTATTTTCCGGAATTAAATTCATCTTATCAATCCTTTGTGGATTATAATCTATTTGCGGATCCCTTATTGAATTGTTGCCATCTTCAAAATGTGCACTTACCACAGCATCGTATTCGGTTACATCAATTGTATTATATGAATAAACTCCAAGAATCTGGAGTGCCGAACTGTTTCCTACTTTATAGAAGACATTATTCAACAGTTTTATGTGTCCGTCAGTAAACTGAGTATAACTGTCCAGATTGTCGCCTGAATACTCAATATCAATGCCATGCTTCTGGTGCATAAAGATGGAATTGGCAATGGTGCCGGCTGAGCTGTTGTCGAAACGGGCCGTCTGTCCGTCTTCATCAATTCCACGGCCTATTAGGGTTGCGTTGGAAATAATTGGACGGGTTTCCGGGAATCCTTCGCGGTCACTTAGTTCAATGAGTAAATCACCGGTTGAGCCCGCCTGTAGACCAACCAGAAACTGGCAGTTTCCTTTATACCCCAGATCGAAATCAAATGCATCATCACCACAAAATGCTGAAAGCAGATAACGGGCGTTTACTGTACCTCCAAAAAACTCAAACCCATCGTCACGATTGGATATGACTTCTACATATTCAATTGTTGTTTCGTTGCCTACTCCTCCCAGAGTCAGGCCATTTATTTCATTGCCTTCAGACAACCTGGTACCTCCATGCCGGATCGAAACGTACCGGAGGATACCGGAATTATCACTTTCATTATTGCCACCATATGTGCCTCTTGGTTCGCCCACAGGAATGCCTTCAATCATATTTTCGCCCTGCTCTGAATTTACGGGAGCATTTCCCAACACAATGACACCACCCCAAAGACCACTGGATTCAATGGGAACGGAACCTCTCAGATCATCACCTTCCACAGTGAAAATGATAGGCTTTTTTTGCGTTCCTTCTGCAATAATTTTTCCACCACGTGCAACAATCAGGGCACTGGCATCTGCACCCTGTCCCGGATTCGATCTGATTACCGTACCAGGCTCAATGATAAGAGTCTGACCGTCATTTACATACACTTTACCTTGCAGCAGGTAGTTATTATCTGCAGTCCATGTGGTATTCCCTGTACCACCACCATTGTCTCTGATAACGGTATATTCACCGGGAAGAACATATTCAGATTCGCGGCATCCAGAAAAGCCTGCAAGCATTAGGGACGCCAAAAACAGAATGATTGATTTTAAATTTTTCATGGCCACACAAATTTAAAATGATGCCTGGATATTGATATAAAAAGCCGATTTTATTTCTGCATTTCTGGCAGCAGGATAATGATCCTGATAATTGGCAGCAATTTTTATGGCTTTAGTGGGGATGTATTCAACACCAGCAGTGATTGCCGTTTCATCTTTAGCCAGATTCCAGGGCACCGATTCATTTTCGGGAATATTGGAATCAATTTTATCGTAACGACCAAATAATCTGGTTTTTGGCAGAACTAAAACATCTCCCATCACCGATAAACCCTTTACATTTTGATCCTCGTTAAATTCCCGGTTGAAATGCCATGCATATTCACCTCCCAGCGAAAATATCGAATGGTTATATCCGGCAAATAAAGATGTGGTCATTTGATTGACCTCTTTACTTGACAGATCACCATAGATTCGGGTGATAAATCCATCTGCCGGCCGGAGTGTCATTCCAAGGGCTCCTTTAAATGTATCATCATTTTGCAAGCTGGAATATCCTTCACCATTAAACAAAGCTCCATCAATGTCAATAAATTCAGATTTCCAGACCGCTTTTACGCCAATATCGGCACTGGGACCGAATTTATATTCATCCATCATGGATTTTGCTATATACCGGCGTTTCCAGAATTTCTCCTGAATTTTAAACTGCGTTGCATCCTGAAGTCCAAAAGCAATCTCTATATTGCTCAAAGGCTTGTAATATACTGCCGCTGTTTTGAAATATCCAAACCTTCTGAGTAACGAGTATTGAGATGCATCATTGGGCGATCCAATGTCAATTTTCACTGCAGCCGAAAATTCGGATGAAATCAGATATTCATATCCCAGGTAAGCACGTCTTACCTCAAAAGCGGTCAGATGCTCAGGTCCCTGAAGGGAATTATTAAAATTGGTGAATAATTTACCGGAAACAGTGCCGGAAGGCTCAAATTCTTTTTCTGATATACTCTGGGCCGATGTATACTGACATATAATGACACCCCCGAGTAATAATAATATATTACGGATTTTTAAAAACATTTCCCCAACAATTAGGTATTAAAAAAGCCGGGATGGCATCCTGTGAAAGTGCAATCCCGGCAGTATTTGTGACTATTTTTTAGTGTTCGCAACAAAATCGCGTTGCGCCTTCAAAAGATTAATAACGTGTAGTAGCATGTTCTGGGTTTCATGAATGATCGAAAGGTAAAGCATGCTGATTTTGGTGCCTGCTTTATCTTTTTTGATGCGCTTCAATTGCTTTTTGCGCAGCCCCTTAATCAGATCAATTAATTTGGATTGTTCGTCGTTCAATTCCTGCAGGTTCGAAAAATCTGACAAATCGATCATATTGTTTGCCTTGGTGATCAGCGACCTGATTTTGCTGTCGAGAACGTTCAAATCCTCAAACTGTTCTTCGGTGAATACCTTATGATTGTTGTCGAGATGCTCGAAACAGGGATTGGCTATAAAAGTGAGAGAGTGGGCAGTCTCCCGCAGATAATCTATAACCTGAACGTAATACAGGCCTGAGTCAATGGAACCTTCCTGTAATTTGCGGACTGTGTTGTATATATTTGCTTTAAGTTTTTTAGTTCGCTTATTAAGGGAAGACACTTCTTTGGTTACTTCCTTCAGATGCTTGCGGTCTTCCGCCTCGAAGAAATTGAGGGAACTGCTGTAAAGGCGGGAAATATCTCCGAGTATGCTTGAAACACTGGAGCGGCATTTATCCAAAACTTTTTCGGAAAGTATCTCTCCATCCACTTCTTCTATTTCCAGATCTCCTATGTTTTTTTGTTCAGTGTCTTGCTTTTTAGTAATTCCATGAGTTCTGTAGACCATGAAAGCAGCAAACAAAACCAATGCAAATGTGGCATAGTGTCCGCCAAACATCATGATGTTGGCTGCTATAAATGCGGCCGTAGCAGCAGAAAAGGCAGTGAAAAACCATCCGCCAATCACTGATAAAACTCCGGTAATGCGATATACGGCACTTTCACGGCCCCATGCCCTGTCGGAGAGAGATGTACCCATGGCTACCATAAACGTCACATAGGTAGTGGATAGGGGGAGTTTCAAGGATGTTGCAAAGGCGATAAGGATACTGGCTACAACAAGATTGACTGAAGCCCGCAATGCATCGAAGGAAGAGGCTTCTTTTCCCATTTTCCGGCCCTCTTCTTCATATAGGGAGGTGTCAAACTGGCGATTGATCATTGCACTAAATCTTGAAGGCATCACTTTTTCAACGGATTTGGAAAGGGCCAAACCTCCGCGCACAATGGAACGGGCGAAAAATGAAGAACCGAAACGTTCTTCTCCTTCGGACTGGCGGCCCAGGTCGAGTGATGTCTTAACAACACGCTTAGCCTTTTTTGATGTCCATAGCGTAATGACCATAATAAGGCCTGCCAAAACAAGCAAATAGGCCTCGGTTTTTACTTCGCCTGCCAATGTTCCCATCAGCATATTTTCATTGGATCCGCCCTCTGCCATAAAGATTTTAAATGATTCAAAACCTGCAAGGGGAACACCGATAAAGTTAACCAAATCGTTGCCGGCAAAAGCCATTGCAAGAGCAAAAGTTCCTGCTAAAACTGTTATTTTTAAAATATTGAACTTGAACAGTATGTATAGCAGTTGGGTCAGGACAGTCCAGAAAATAAAACTGTAAAGGATAATTAAATTTCCGTTGGTGGCAATCCAGGTTTGCACGTCTTCGGACATAAAAGCAGCTCCTTTGGCTCCTTTGATGATCAGGAAATAGGTAATGGCAGTAATGGCAATGCCGCCCCAGATGGCACCGAAATACTTCATCCTTTTTTGAAGATTGAAGGAAAACAGCACTCTGGTTATGTATTGCACAACCATTCCTACCGAGAAGGATATTATGACCGACAGTAATATCCCCGAAATGATGGCCAGGGCTTTGGCCGAATTAATATAACCACTCAGAGCCATGTCGGGATTGTTCATTGATTTGATGAGTGCCACACCAATGGCAGCTCCCAATAATTCAAACACAATCGAAACTGTTGTGGATGTTGGTAACCCGAATGTATTAAACAAATCCAGAAGAACAACATCGGTAATCATCACCGCAAGGAAAATGACCATGATGTTCTGAAATGTAAAAAATTCAGGGTTAAAGATTCCTT
>JBEPWN010000228.1:0-5116 GCA_041642395.1 Marinilabilia sp.
ATACACCCTCGTGAAGCGATTTCACCTGACCTTCCCAGCGCACAGAATATCTGGAAGGATCGATCTCATCATTCAGGGGTTGACTTTTCCAGTCAGGATCAGTGGTAAAACTGTTGTCTGCCTGGGGTCCAAAAGTTTTAAAATCAAAATTAATGATTGAATCCCGGCGTGTGGTTTTCAGTTCATCAAAACCGGCACCGTCAAAATAATGCCCTGTAAGGCCCCCGGCCTGTCCCTCAGCATCGTACAACTGCAAAGGGTCAATATAACGGGGAGTTACCGGAAATCCCCACTTTGAATGGGAATAATTATCCCAGAGAATACCATATCCTTTACTTGAAGCAAAAAACGGCACCACCACGTTCCAGTTTTCCTGCCACAAATCTATATCCACCCCGTTAAGATTGAATTCACCATTCTGATGATGGCCCAGTCCGTGAATAAATTCATCCTCCTCCGACTTCCACTGCTGGCGGATACTGAAAGTTTCCTCTCCGTTGATCTTTAGAGGATCAATTTGCCTTCCGCCACCTTCGCGTTCGGCCAGAATTTCATTTCCCTGCTTATCGTAGAATATCAGTTGAGCAGTTGTTAAATCAACAGATGCGGTAATTTTTTGAGTGTGCAGAAGAAGTTTTCCATCCTTCACCTCCGTATTAAAAGCTGTTTCCGGCCATGCATCTTTAACAACCATCAGACTCTCCCGTGTTGAAAAAGTATCAGCAGGTGAGATCATGACCCGGATAATATCATTGCGGCACACTTTCAGTTTCATTTTTCCTTCTGGAAGATCAACAACAACACCATCATGTATGGTTTTATGGTCCAACTTCCCCGAACAGGAAGTGAAAAGACCAAGAGTCAACATGGTCAGAAAAAAAATATATAAGAATTTAAAGTGCATGAAATTGGTGTTTTATATCGTTGAGCCTGGAATCAGTGTTAAACCGTGAGAAGTCAGGATGAAATAAAAAAGTTGAGAAGTCGTGAATAATCCTGAGGCAGGAATTTTTCATCTGCGGTACCTGCCTCTCAGGATATTCCACAACTAAACTCAACTCTGGCTATGAAATCTTTGTTATTCGTACATCTTACGACTTTCTGTATCTCTTAAAAAAAGCGTCATGTCATCATTGTAAAATTTGATAAAATCGTTCTTAGCGTTCGAAGGAGAAGCGGCATTTGGAATGAACAAATCGCTTTGCGATGAAGTCCATGGAGCATTGAACCAGCCCAGCACCCATGCAATTTTTATTTCATCGCCACCATCTTTAATCGCTTTAAGAATGGTCTCTGTCCAAAAGTCGGGGTGATTATTAATGTAATCATCGCGCTGGCCTGTTTCGGTTAAAGCAGCTATTTTGTTGTTTTCAACTGCAAAGGCAGATACTTCCTTCAAAAGTGTAGTTAATTGACTTGCCCCCGGCTCATAAATATCAACCCCTACCACATCTACGTAATCATTCCCGGGATAATAATCGAGATCGAAGGGATGATTAGGCGACCAACTGAAAAGCACCAAATTTGAATTCGCCTTCAAATAATCAACAGAAAGCCGGAAAAACTCTTTGTAAAGCTCACTGGAATGGCCGGTGGCATCCGTTCCCCACCAAAACCAATTGCCATTCATCTCATGAAACAATCTGAATACCACCGGAAATCCAAAATCAACATTTATCCAGTCCAGAATTACATCAAGTTCGGCAAAATACCATTCCCTGGAGCCATTCAGATCGTTAACAATGTCATACATGAGGCTCTTATCCCGATCATCAGTAATATCTTTAATGTAAATTTTATTGTTGAACCGGCTTTGCTGATGAAAATCGAAAGTAACCACACCACCGTTTTCATAGGCAAATCGGGCTTCTTCGATATGTAAGTCGCGCTGATCATCGCTTTTGTACAGCATATAATGTGGGTCAATTCCAAATACTCCCGGATGATCACCCGCCACATCTTTAGAATCGGATGTTCCCAGATCCCACCGCAGACTATTTAATTGAAAAGACATGGGAAATTCCTGTCCGAATATAAATTCAGGACCATTGGCAATTTTCCCGAGGTTCATAAGAAGGTTTTTTGTTTCCTGTGTGGCATCCGCATCAACCGGGGTATATGCAACCACTTCACGAACATCAATGGTGACTTCATCGGAATGAGAAGCTCCCAGGCCATCCACAACGGTAAGTATAATCTGATGGCGCCCAATGGGAAGGACCACCTCAGGCTGTTCGCCCGTAGCAATTTCCTCTCCGTTCAGCTCCCATAGAAATGATGAAATGCTTCCATCCTCGTCCTGTGATGCTGATCCGTCCAATGTCAGGTTGGCGGATGTTCCTCCTTCAGAGACATAAAGGATCTGATTTTCGCCGGCATCGGCCACCGGCTGGGTATTCGGTTTTTTCCCTACCACCACGGTATATTTATTTCTATTACCGTTTTCGGCTTCTACAATTAGTTCCAGGGCCTCTGTGAAATCATGCTGCGAAACACCAGACTGAACGATTTCATCGTCAACATAAACAGTCGCTTTTTCAGATACCTCAAAAGAATAGGTCAGTCCGGCTAAATCGGTACCCGCAGGAACCATGGCCGATACCATATTATCAGATATCTTAAAAGACACATCAAGGGCTTCTATATCAAAAGCTTTAAGCTCGGCCATCACACTTTTATTGTCATCCTCTTTGCAGGAAGATGCAGACAGGGCTAAAAACAGAAAAACCCAAATAAAAATTTTCATATCAAGAATTTTTTAAATAAAAAACATTATCATTATTTATTCTTAGTCAACCAATTCAAAAACAGCCACTGTGGAATATCTCTGTCCGTCAGGAAATTCCGCTTCAGCCTTTAAAGAATAAGTCCCGGCAGATAAACCGGCCGGTAATTTTCCCATCCACAAATGCTCTGTTTCCGCCATTGAAGGCGTCCAGCCATCCCCGTTGATCCGGCGATAATGGGTTCTTTCCAGAAACGGATCAATGCCTGTATATTGTTTCATATCAAGAAATTCGCCATTCTCAAGAGAAAAACGAACCCGGCATCTTTCATCACCTGCAAAAACATTCACCGACACATTTTGCCAGTCATCCTCACTTTTAGATATTTCTCTGTGAGGCAGATTAATTCTCAGCTGAAAATCGCGGGGTTGCTTGGCCGGAACAAAAGAGTAGTTGTAATAATCGCTGCGAAACTGATACTGAAAAAATCCCTGGGGAGAACCATCAACACAGGTAGCAGCAGGAATACTATCTTCAGCATGCGGTCCGCTCCACCATGATCCGGAAGCAGAACCAGCCACCAAGGCCCTGAAATCAGCCTCGCCGTCCCAGAAAAGTTCAGGTGTATATTTCCATGACTTGTTCCGGTGCAAATGTCCCGACACCGCAGTCAGTTTAGGTTTGTTCTTCAATAAGGAAAAAAGTTTTTTCATACTATCCTCGTCAAAATAAGAAGGATGTATCGGAATATGGGAAAGCAGCACAATCTGCATATCATCACCGGTAAGCTCCAGATCTTTTTTTAACCACTGAAACTGAACATCATCAATGCCTCCAAAATAACTACCGGGCTTGTTTTCAGAGTTATTCCAGCCGGAATAATTAACAGAGTTTAAAACAATAAAATGCGTTTGACCATAATTGAAAGAATAGTAATCAGGGCCAAAATGAGAACGGAAAGTTTCGGCCTTAAAATCGTTGCCGGGAGACCTGTAATTCACGTCATGATTACCAAAGACACCATAAACCGGCGAGTTAAGTGCTTTTAATGACGCCATAAACTGAGGATAAATACCCAGATTATTATCGGCGATATCGCCGAGAAATATCGTAAAATCTGCAGGAGCTGCTGCCATGGCCGGAATAATGCTTTCACGAAAGAACCATACTTCACGTTCGCGCGGCATTTGAGGATCGGCAGTCATATTAACCAAAATATTGTCGTCAGATTCAGATGGCAGCAAAGGAAAATATAATGTATCAGGTATTGAAGCAGATTCAACACCCGGAAAATCTAAAAAATCAGGAGATCCCTCCGGATAAATGAGATGGAAAAAATCGGGAACATAATTGCTCCGTAAGTGGAAGTGGTAGTTGGAAGGCTTTATAATAAAGATAACATCACGTTCTTCAACAGGCAACTCAAACAATCCATCTTTATTGGTAAAAACTATTTCTGACATGGATGAAACCGGAATGTCTTCTAAAAGAGGCTCGCCCGCTTCAAAAATTTTATTTTTATTCGTATCCTCAAAAACAATTCCTTTCACATATGTTTCCTGAGAAAACCCCTGTGCTGAATAAAGAAATACTAACAGCATTACAACGGAATAGCGGATAAAATTCATCATCATATTATTTTAAGGCCTGTCAAAAGGATATTAAGAATTGATTTTCAGACTAAAATAATCTAATTTCCTTATGGATATTGGTCTGAAGATTTCCAGGCCCTGAACTTTCAATTAAGTTCCCGGAAACCAGAGTGCTTTTTAAATAAAAACCGGGAGGAGAAACTCACCTCCTCCCGGTTGTTAAATCATTCTACCACATTGCTCCGTCAGAGATATAAACGTCATCAATGTTTACTTCATATTGTTCTCCTCCGGTTACATTTCCGGTAGAGAACCCAATTTTGAAATAATCCATAACACCGTTAGTATCGAACTCTGTCGCATCACCATCGCCACCCCAGTTTCCAAGGAAATCTGAGAGTCTGAAAGTCATGACTTCCCAACCGTCGGTTGTGAACTCATAGATACCCGGAGGTCCGTTGCCCCACTTCACATCGTTCTGGTAAGTTTCAAACTGGAAGAATCCTTTGTTTCCATTGGTATTAACCAGCAGGCTGATATGAGGATCAAGAACTTCGCTTAAATCAATAGCATTGTTGTAAGCAATAGCACCGGTCCAGTCCCAGTCACTGTCAGCCACAAAACTCAGATGGTAATAGGCAGCTCCGCCACCAGTGGGGGGATCAGTTCTAATTTCTCCTCCCGTTGAGCGGGTATTGGCGTCCCATGCAGGTGCACCATCTTCAAAGTCGAACAACTTAGTTGCCGGCAATTGCAAGCCGTCAGTGATCATAATCTGATCCACATGAATTTCGAAAT
>JBEPWN010000229.1:0-5081 GCA_041642395.1 Marinilabilia sp.
TAAATATCAATGCCGTTTCGTGCGTCATAATAATTACGGAAAGCAACCATATCATTCTCCCAGGCCGGGCCTTCCATCTGGAAAACTTTGGAAATGGCAGGACTGTCGGTGGATTTCAACCGCTCTTCATCGGTTACCTCTTTATATGGCTCGTCTTTGTATCCGAACCTGACATTTGTTCGTTTGGGATAATCGGGCATTTTGTTTTCAGAAATAGCACTAAAATAAAGAGTCTTGGTTTCATTGGCATCCAAATCAACCAAAAAAGCCATTTCGTCCCATTTGCCATCACCATCCAGGTCATCAAATTGTGAAGGAAGCCTTAAACCTGCAGAATCGACCACCAGAATGTGATTATCCCCAATTTCTTCGGGAAGATAATCATTGACCTCTTCATATGATAAAACAACAGCTTTATCGGCAATGGGAAAATCACTCCCATTTGATACTTCATAACCACTCTGAGGGGGGTTACATCCACCTGCAAAAGCGGCAGCCAGAATCAATGTAAAAATAGATTTTGTCTGCATAACAATAAAATTTAAGTTATTAAATATCATTTTCACCTTTTACATAACCAAAGTTAGCAAGAATTCCGCCATCTACATAAAGAACATGTCCATTTACAAAATCACTTGCCTTACCGGCCAGAAAAAGTGCCGCATTACCAATATCCTCAGGTTCTCCCCATCGACCTGCTGGTGTTCGCGTCATTACCAGATCATTAAAGGGATGATTACCCTCACGAATAGCAGCAGTTTGTGCAGTAGCGATATAACCAGGCCCAATTCCATTAATCTGAAGATTGTACTTAGCCCATTCACAGGTCATATTGGCAGTCAAAAGCTTAAGACCGCCTTTGGCTGAAGCATAAGCTGATACTGAATTGCGACCATAAACACTCATCATAGAGCACATATTAATGATCTTACCGCTCCTTCGTTTTATCATTCCCGGGGCCACTCTTTTGGCAACAATAAGCGGTGCCACCAAATCTACATCAATAACCTGCTTATAATCGGCGATGGCCATATCCAAAATAGGAATGCGTTTGATAATGCCGGCGTTATTTACCAGGATATCAATTGGACCGACCTCTTTTTCAATCTCAGAGATACCCCGATCAACATCCGCCTCATCAGTAACATCAAATTTTAATGCAAAAACATCTATGCCTTCCTTAGCATATTCAGCTCTACATGCCTCCAGTTTGTCGCCTGAAAGATCATTCACTGCGATTTTGGCTCCAGCCTTACCAAGGGTTTTACCAATTGCCATTCCGATGCCGTGTGTTCCTCCTGTAATCAAGGCTACTTTTCCCTGAAGATCAAATAATTCGTTTATTACGCTCATGTTATTTTTATTATACATTTAACTTGCAATATATATCCTCATAATCAGCAATCAATTATCTGAAATACGCAAATCAAGGCTTGACTAAATGATATACAGGGAGTTGACAAACCTTAATTTGGCAAGTCAAACCCTGACTATCATTCAATTATCCTTAATATCTCGGAATCCGGGAATTATTTCAGTTCCTGCTGAGTAAATTTATCCATATCGGCAAAATCCTGATTTTCTCCGGCCATTCCCCAAATAAATGAATAACTGCCGGTACCGGAAGCACTATGTATGCTCCAGGAAGGAGAAATAACCGCTTGTTCATTTTTCATCCAGAGATGACGGGTTTCGTCAGGCTGACCCATGAAGTGACAAATGGCTTCATTTTCAGGTACTTCGAAATACAGATAAGCTTCCATGCGCCGGGCGTGCAAATGTGGAGGCATGGTATTCCATACGCTGCCTTTTTTCAGTTCGGTAATGCCCATCTGAATCTGGCATGTTGGCAAGATGCTATTAACGATCAGCTTGTTAATACGCCGTTCATTGGCACTTTCCGAAGATCCAAGATCGGCCACTTCGCCCATATCCATGGTAACCTTTTTGTTGGGATATTGCTTATGTGCCGGAGCACTGTTCAGATACAGGTGTGCAGGTTTCGAAGCATCTACAGAACTAAAGATCACCTCGCGGTTCCCGCTTCCCACATAAAGAGCTTCTCTGTATCCAAGCTCAAATACATTTCCATCAACAGAAACATTTGCATCTCCGCCGATATTAATAATTCCCAACTCGCGGCGCTGAAGGAAAAATTCAGCTTTGATCTCTTCAAAAGGCTCGAGTTTTAAGGGTTTGTCAGTGGGTACTGCACCCCCAACAATTAACCGGTCGTAAAGTGAGTAAACAACATTGATTTTTCCCGGCTCCATGACATTATCCATCAGAAAATCCTCTCTGATGCGTTGAGTATCATATTTCTTAAAATCTACCGGGTGAGCGGCATACCTTAGTTCGTAATTCATAATTGTTATGTTTTTAATTGTTAGTAATTTTTGTTTTCTCTAATTTATAAAACTTAATATTTAGATATAAAATTTAAGCTGAATGTTATAGCATCTATAATCTGGTTGTTGACTTTAATTCCCAGGATTTAAGTTATCAAGTAATTACAAAAGTTTAAAAGGCCGCTGAGGTAAATTCCTAAAAATCTGATAAATAATCAAACTCCAGAATCTTTACCATCTGTGGTTCAACATCTTCAGGCTTTTCAGCTCCTTCTCCCTGTCCTACATTCTGGACAAAAAGATGTAATTGTTCCTTCTTCTTCCATAATTCAGTATCGTATGTTGGTTCCCATTGTCCTACACGAATACCGGAAACAGTTTCTAATTTCCAATCCATTTCACGATCAATCTTAGCTGATGAAATACAAATTTTATTATCCTGTTCCCGGTCGCGGTAAACTACATGCAAAGTCAGGTTTTTATCGGAAAAAATAACCTGGGGACGACTGACGGGAATACGTCTGCTTCCACCACCTTGCAAAGAAAATTCCATCTGCCTGTTGGTTACCTGCGAAACATTCCATTTTCCGTCTTTTAAAAAAACCACAAAAAACTGGGGAACATTTTCCTTATCCGGAGCCCAGTACGATGCAATATAAGGTTGACCCTTTTCATCAGCAGTAATGGAAGTTTGATTAATCAGGCTGCTTCCTTGAGGAATCCGAAGAGCATATTCAGCATTATCAATATTCATCGGTGCATCAAGTGCAGTTCCATTACTTTTTTGCCAGGTGACACCTCCATCTTCTGATTTTGCATAACACAAATCATGATTGGTAAATACATCCCATGTTTCGCGCCATACCCAGGAAAGATGAATATCCCCCTTCCCGTCAACACACATTTGCCAGTAAGCATTTCTTTCATTTTCACCATCAATTAAATTATCATGTACACGACTCCATTCACGAGTTTTTGCATCATATCTGTTCATAACCAAATTCCCGCATCCTGATCCTCCATATCGATATACAAATAGAAGATCTCCTCCGGGCAATTTGTAAAATTCGGGATAAGTAACATCCCTATCTTCATAAGAACCAACCATGGGAAGACGATCGGTAAATTCCATTGATCCTGGTTTTTTACTAATACAATAATTCAATGGTCCGGCATGATGGTCCCATGAAATATGTAAAAATCCTTCATCATCAACCATAATGCTAATAATATTATGAGCATCATAAACATTCCCCTTCAATTCGGTGCGGGTAATCTGCCATTCGTCTGTATCCAAAAGTCGCTGACCAATGGTCACATAACCAACTGAATCGTACCATGCCACATATTGATGTCCATCATGAGAAACAACAGAATTCTTCCTAAAGATTTTGGCATTAACAGATGTTTTAGCCCAGCCTGGTGATAATTCAGACACTTTAGGTTGATTTTTATCAAGTTGTGTGCATGATGAGAAGGTAAAAACCCATACCAGCACAAAAAAAGCAATACTTTTACTCATTGGTTATTATTTTATGTTTTTTTTAAGTGATTGGAACATTTAGAAATTGCCCGGTACCAGATGGAAGACTCTCGTTGAATCAGTCGCACCGGAACCTGAATTTCTTCATCCATAATCTCATCCTTTCCGATGCTTCTGATGATGGCATGCGCCACCTGATTTCCCATTTCAAAAGCATTCTGTTCTACAGACGTGAGTGACGGATCTATCAATTCTGCAAAAGGTTCATTGGCAAAACCAGATATCAAAATTTGCCCGGAAAGTCCGGGATTCATTTTTTTCAATTTCTTCAAAGCACCGAGAGCAGAATAATCACTGGAAGAAAAAACCGCATCAATACGGTTGTTCGCGACAAGTTTTTCAACAGCTTCTGCACCTGCATCCTGAATAATGCAATTTTCTATCAGCAACGAGGGATCAAACTCAATGCCCGCTTGTTGCAATGCATATTTATAACCTTCAAAACGCTCCTTATATACATTAATATGTAATGCCCCCGAGAAGTGAGCAATTCGACGAGACCCATTCCGTATCAAATGCTGCGTGCTGCGAAGGGCTCCAAAAAAATTATCATTCACAATGCGTGGTCCGGGCACATCAGTAGTGACCCTGTCGAACTGCACCAAGGGGATACCTTCGTTAACAATTTCCAACAAGTGATCAAAAGCAGTTGTTTCCACAGAATGTGAAAGAATAATGGCCCCAACACGATTACTTAAAAGAGAACGGACAGCCTTTCTTTCGTGCTCTTCCTTTTCATGCGACTGACTAATCAACAGGTTAAATCCGGCAGGATTCAAAATAGCCTCTACCCCACTAATTACATGACTAAAAAAATGCCGGTTGATACCAGGAACTACCATTCCAATGGTATCGCTTCTGCCTTTTCTCAGCGATGCCGCCAGCATGTTGGGATGATATCCCATCCCTGTTGCTGTTTTAAGAACCTTTTCCCGTGTCGGGAGACTTACCCTTGTATTGCCGGCCAGAGCACGGGAAACAGTGGAAGGAGTAACCCCAAGCTCTTTAGCGATATCAATGATAGTTACACGTCTTTTAACCATTATTTCCAAAATTCATTCTGCAAAAATACAAACGTTTGCACGAATAACGCAAATATTAAAGCAATTATTTTTTGAAGTTTTTTTTGACCTGCAAAGATTTTATTAAATCAACAAATTTAAAAAATGAAAAATATTCTCTTTTTCCAG
>JBEPWN010000230.1:0-5075 GCA_041642395.1 Marinilabilia sp.
GAAAATGGATGAATATCCGCTTGTCACTACTGCATCGCCGACTGAGGGGGATGCATGGGCAGGGATTCCACTGAGCATAGCATGTTGCCGTGAAATGCCTTCCCAACCGAGGGATCCAAAAAAACCGGATTCACGCAGGCGCGCGGATGTTTTCAAACGGGTATTGAGAAGGGATATTACCGTGGAATAATTCTCGGATGTATTAAGCACAATTCCCACTAATCCTCTGGAAGAAATAACTCCCATATCCGGTTTGATCGAGTCACCAGATCCTTTGTTTATAGTTACATAATTGAAGTGCCTGTTGACAGAGTTATTGATGACCCGTGCCGATTTATACCGGTAATCCTGCCCCGCTACTGTATCGAATCTCAAATGCTGGTCTCTGAGTATATTCAGGGGACTCCTCTGCAGTTGGTTTTTCAGGTGGGTGTTTTCCTCAGCCAATTCTTCGTTTGTTCTTTTTAATTCAAAGTACTGAACAACAGAACTGAAATTATTATATAAATAACCACTTAACTGGTTAGATGAACTCAAATAAGCACTTCTGTGATATTGATTGTAATTAAAAATAAAATAGAAGCTAAATATTTCGAGTAACAAAAACAACAGAAAAAAATGATATCTAATGATGAAACGAATAAAGTTTCTCATTTGGTTCTAAATTTTTTGATCATCTCATCAGGAACGAAAATTTATGTCTGTTTTTTAAGGCAATACCTGTTCCCCTGGCTACCGCATGCAATGGGTCTTCGGCTATATGAAAAGGAATATTGATCTTTTCTGTCAGTCGTTTGTCAAGCCCTCTAAGCAATGCACCACCTCCTGCAAGATATATGCCATTCATTACCACGTCGGCATAAAGTTCGGGTGGGGTTTGTTCCAGAGCATTCAGAATGGCGGTTTCCATTTTTGAAATGGATTTTTCCAGGCAATGCGATATTTCCTGATATGACACGGGAACTTCAATGGGAAGTGCGGTCATTTGATTGGGTCCCTGAACAATGTAATCAGCCGGCGGATCATCCAGCTCGGGAAGGGCTGAGCCTACCCGGATTTTGATCTCTTCTGCGGTACGTTCGCCTATTTTTACGTTATGCTGGCGACGCATATATTCCATGATGTCAGCGGTGAGGTCGTCACCGGCGATCCGGATTGATTTATTGGTGACAATACCTCCCAGGGATATTACAGCGATCTCAGTGGTTCCCCCGCCTATATCTACTACCATATTGCCTTCAGGTGCTTCCACATCCAGGCCTATGCCCAGGGCTGCTGCCATGGGCTCATAAATCATGTAAACCTCACGGCCACCCGCGTGTTCTCCGGAGTCGCGAACGGCTCTGATCTCAACTTCAGTGCTCCCCGACGGGATGCATATGACCATGGTAAGGGATGGGGTGAAAAGCTGTCCTTTCTGATTGATCATTTTGATCATACCGCGAATCATTTGTTCTGCGGCATTAAAATCAGCAATCACACCGTCACGAAGAGGCCGGATCGTATATATATTGTCGTGGGTCTTTCCATGCATCTGGCGGGCCTTTTCTCCAATCGCGACCAGCTTTTCTGTGCGGCGGTTGATGGCGACGATGCTGGGCTCATCCACAACTATTTTATCGTTCTGGATTATGATGGTGTTGGCAGTACCCAGGTCCATGGCCAACTCTTGAGATAAGAATGAAAACAATCCCATTATTTTACGTTTTATTAATGTTTAAAATGACGTGTGCCGGTAAATACCATGGACATTTGATTCGCATTACAATAATCGATGGAATCTTTATCACGGATTGAACCTCCGGGTTGAATGATCGCACCCACACCGGCTTCATGGGCTATTTCTGCTGAATCGGCAAAGGGAAAGAAAGCATCCGAAGCCATCACGGCACCTATGATTTCGAGCTCAAATGCCTGTGCTTTGGTTATGGCTTGTCTCAATGCATCTACTCTTGAAGTTTGCCCTATTCCGCTACCAATGAGCTGTTTGTTTTTTGCCAGAACGATGGCGTTCGATTTTGAGTGTTTTACTATTTTATTGGCAAACAGCATGTCTTCGATCTCTTGATTCGTCGGCTTTTGGTTGGTGACTGTTTCCAGATCATCAATTGTTTCGGACTTTTGATCCCTGTCCTGTACCAAAACACCATTCAATAAACTCCTGGTGTTGAAGGCTGTAACTACAGCTGGTTTTTGTATGAGTATGATGCGATTTTTCTTTTGCATCAAAATGGCAAGGGCATCCTGATCGAAACCGGGGGCAATAATAACTTCAAAGAAAATTTTGTTGATCTCACCTGCCACTTCAGCTGAAATGTACTCATTGGAAATGATAATTCCTCCAAATGCAGAAACGGGATCGCCGGCAAGAGCATCAGTCCAGGCATCCAGTATATTGCTCCGTGAAGCAAGTCCGCAGGCATTGTTATGTTTCAATATAGCAATGGTAGGCTCATTAAATTCGGAAATGAGTGAAACTGCAGCATCGATATCCAGTAGATTATTATAGGAGATCTCTTTTCCGTGAAGTTGCTCAAATAATTCGTCAAAGCGCCCAAAGAAGGTTCCTTTCTGGTGAGGATTTTCCCCGTAACGCAGAGGTTTTCTCTCATTTACAGCTTTCCGGTAGGCTGGGAAATTGTTATCGCTGTTGAAGTAATTGAAAATGGCAGTGTCGTAATTGGAAGAGACAGCAAACGATGCTTTTGCAAAATAACGGCGGTCCTCATCAGATGACTCACCTCCCTGATTGCTCAGAATGTGCTGCAATTTAGGATAATGTTCTTTTGATGGTACAATCACCACATCCTTGTAATTTTTGGCAGCAGCTCTGATCAGTGATATCCCCCCAATATCAATTTTTTCAATGATGTCAGCGTGGGACGATCCAGATGCAACGGTTGCTTCAAATGGGTAAAGATCCACAATGATGAGATCGATTTCAGGAATTTCAAATTCCTGCATCTGGACATTGTCGGTTTTATCGTCACGACGACCCAGAATACCTCCGAAAATTTTCGGATGAAGAGTTTTTACCCTGCCCCCCAGGATGGAAGGATATCCCGTCAGCGATTCTACCGATTGAACGTCTGTTCCCAGACTTTCAATGAATGACTGCGTTCCACCGGTAGAGTAAATTTGTATGTCGAGTTTATCGAGTTCCTTGATGATGTCTTCGAGTCCGTCTTTATGGTAAACTGAAATGAGCGCTGATTTTATCTTCTTAGTGGCTTTCATTTTTATATTCATTTTGTCAGATATTAGTCGCAAAATTAAGAAAAAGAGAGCATTTAGCAATAATAGTCATGTAAATAATATCACTATCTCAAAAATTGTTTTTTAGATGAGTGTTTTGGGTAATTGAAGGATTCAAAAACGAAAAAAGCCGCCCGCGAACGGACAGCTTTTTTAAATATCCTTTTTAAATTAGACTGTAAGATTTTTAGATATAAGATTTAAAATGAATCTTATTCCGAGGCTTCCCTTGGGTTTGCACACATCTACAAACCTAACGATCTATTGTCAAAGTCTTTTCTGAATGGCCTCAGTTGCATCCTCAAAACCGGGTTTTCCTAATAAGGCAAACATGTTTTTCTTGTAAGCTTCCACCCCGGGTTGGTCAAATGGATTGACTCCAAGCGTGTAACCGCTGATGCCGCATGCAATTTCGAAAAAATAGAGTAATTGTCCAATGTAATACTCATTTAATTCGGGGATTTCGATTTTGATATTGGGTACACCGCCGTCTGTATGAGCAATGCGTGTTCCAAGTTCAGCCATTTTATTGACTTCATCAATGCGCTTTCCTGCCAAATAGTTGAGCGTATCCAGATCTGCCTCATCCCTGGGTATCAAAACCCGGTTGTTGGCAGCAGCGACAGAAACTACTGTTTCGAAAATGCTTCGTTCGCCTTCCTGAATCCACTGCCCCATGCTATGCAGGTCGGTAGTGAAATCAACGCTGGCTGGAAATATGCCTTTGTGTTCTTTTCCTTCACTTTCTCCGTAGAGTTGTTTCCACCATTCTGCAACGAAATGCAGTTTGGGATGATAATTAACCAGTATTTCTATCTTTTTTCCTTTTTGATATAATAAATTTCTGGTCGCTGCATACATTGCAGCTGGATTATTCTCAAAAGAAACATCTGTTCCGGTGAGTGCTTTCATCTGTTTTGCCCCTCTTATCAGTTCGCTTATGCTGTATCCGGCAACAGCTATAGGAAGAAGCCCCACGGGGGTTAGTACCGAATACCGTCCACCCACATCGTCCGGAATCACGTATGTTTCATATCCTTCCTGATTGGCAAGTGTTCGCAATGCTCCTTTTTTGCCATCAGTGATCGCTACGATACGGTCCTTAACCTCTTTTTTCTCGTATTTGGTTTCGAGCAGTTCTTTTAATAATCTGAACGCCAGTGCTGGTTCGGTTGTGGTTCCTGATTTGGAGATAACGATCACGCCGAATGATTTATCCTTTAGCAAGTCAAGCAATTCATAAGTGTAATCTTCACTGATGTTATGACCGGCATAAATAACTGACGGATTTTTACGGCCACCCTTCAAATGGTCGAAAGAGTCATTGAGTGAATCAATCACAGCTCTGGCCCCAAGATAGCTTCCCCCAATTCCTACAACAACGACATAATCTGACTTTCCCCGCAAGCGGGCAGCTGTTTTTTCGATAGACATTAAGTCATCCTGACTGACACTGGTTGGTAAATCAAGCCATCCCAGGAATTCATTTCCTTTGCCCGATTTTTCAGTCAGTGTCTTTAATTGCATCAGTACATTGTCCTGTTCTTTGTTTATCATGTCCGGAGTTACTTCTGGAGCTGCCTGCGACACGTCAATGGTCAGGTTTTTCATAATTTGTGTATGTTTTATGGTTTTTGAATCCTGTTTTAATTCAACAGTTCTTTAATGTTTTTGTAAAAAATTGCAATTAAAGAATTAAGAGTTTTTTTTTTCAATATAATACAGTCTATCGTACATCTATCTATCTAACATCTAACATCTAGCATCTAACATCTAGCATCTAACATCTAGCATCTAACATCTAGCATCTAGCATCTAGC
>JBEPWN010000231.1:0-5060 GCA_041642395.1 Marinilabilia sp.
AAATATCATCAAAAATTATAGTTCGATAAATTAAGGGTCATTACACTAGCTTATTTACAGAATTTATTTTAAATGAATATTATTACCTCATCAATATATCCCCAACAATTATACTGTTATATATCAGGAAAAACCCGACTTTCATCAAACACATCTTTACCTTTCGTGTTTTATGATGTATAATATGTGTTCAAATTCAAACAACATATAAACATGGATAATACCCACGACTATATACACCGTATTACCACTCTTGCAAATCGTAACAAGGAACTGAGTTCACAATTGCACAAACTTGTTAATCGTTATTCCATCGTTCAAAAACAAAACGAAAAGTATAACAGTCTTCTATCGCAATTTTCGGATACAGGCGAAACATCATCACGCGACTTGATGCCTGCTAAATCCAAAAAAAAAGTAGAACATCTGCGTACAGTATCGCTCTTGCATGTTTCCATAAGAGGATTTGAACAATTGCACAAAATGACAGACAAATCGGGGCTTATCGACACCCTGGATGAGATTTATATCTCCATCGGCAAGATTGCAGAGGAATACAAATTAGAGAAGATCAAAGGTTTTGGTGACAACATTATTTATGCAACAGGCCTGACAAGTGAATACCGCACCAATCCAATTAACATCACACTGGCGGCCAGCACAATACAGGCAGAAGTCAATAATATTGTATCACAAATCAAATCCCCTCATCCCTGGACGGTAAAGATTGGTATTCACACAGGACCGGTACTTTCCACGGATGCAGGAAAACAACAAAAACCGTATTCCCTGTCCGGTGATAACATAAATGTTACATCCCGGCTAAGTGCAGCCTGCCCGGCCGGTAAAATCAATATGTCTGAAATGACTTATGAACTGGTCAAAGAATTTTTCGACATTTCTCATCATGGTGCCATGCCCGTAAAATATAAAGGTGAAATGAATATGTTCCTGGTCAACGGGCTTAAAGAGGAACTTCACCTCAAAGATCTGCCATTTCAACCCAATAAAGTATTTGACGTTCGATACGGACAAATCCGTTTTGAGGATATACAAGAAACCATCCTGGATCTTCTGGAGAAGAATCTTCCATCCAATTTATATTATCACAACGTGAAGCACACAGTTGATGTTGCCACAGAAGTTGAACTGATAGGATGGGCAGAAAATCTTCCGGAAGAGGATATTCTGATCCTTAAAATAGCAGCACTGTTTCACGATGCAGGTCACATTACTGATTATCGCCATCATGAGCATGAAGGAACCAAAATGGCCAGAAAAATATTGCCCCGCTATAATATTACGGACCAGGATATTGAAACCATCTGTCGTCTGATCATGTCCACAAAGCTTCCTCCTCAACCAAAAGACAAACTTGAACAGGTCATGTGTGATTCTGACCTTGACTACCTGGGACGCACAGATTTCATTCCTGTTTCGAACACCCTTTACCGCGAGCTCAAAGAGCGTAAGCTGGTTGGTTCATGGAATGAGTGGAACCAGATTCAGCTTAATTTTATTAGCAAACACCAATATTTCACTAAAACTGCCCAAAAATTACGTGAGGTAAACAAGCAGCAACAAATTGGAAGAATTGAACAATTATTGATTGAAGAGAACATTGATGTCAATATTGAGAAATAAAAATATTTCTTACATTTGACATCATATTACACAATCTTCAAAACAATTACCTATGAAACGGCTGTTATTGATCGCTTTTGTATTATATGCAACTACTGCCTGCCAATCCGACCAACAAAATTACCAGGCCTCAGTGCCGGACATAAAGGAAAAAGTTGAAGCCTACAAATCATTCCGGTTGACAAGTAATCTTGATAAACTTTCATCCAATCAAAGGGAAATGCTTCTACTGCTTTTTGAGGCAGCTGATATTCTGGATGAATTATTCTGGAAACAGGCATGGGGTGATAAAGATGCGCTTTTAGACAATATTGACAATGAGCATCTTCGAAAATATGTCAAAATCAATTATGGCCCATGGGACAGACTTAATAATAATGAGCCATTCATCAAAGGCATTGGTCCCAAGCCGGCAGGTGCACGATTTTATCCCGAAGATATGACCACCGAAGAATTCAATAATTTCCAAAATCACGAAAAGAGAAATCAATACACTCTTCTTGAGCGCGATGAAACAGGTGATCTGATCACAGTTCCTTATCACAAAAAATGGAATGCTGAGCTAACCCGGGCCGCTTTTCTTATGACAGGAGCAGCGGAATTAGCCGAAGACAAAGGATTCAAAAAATACCTGGAGGCACGTGCAGAAGCGCTCACTACAAGCGACTATTACGAAAGTGATATGGCATGGATGGATATGAAAGACAATACCATCGACTTTGTGGCAGGTCCGATTGAAACCTATGAAGACGGTCTCTTCGGCATCAAAACAGCATTCGAAGCCTATATTCTGATCAAGGACATGGACTGGTCTGCCCGCCTGGCCAGATTTTCTCTGTTGCTGCCCGGACTTCAATCAACCCTTCCGGTGGATGATAAATACAAAACTGAAAAACCCGGGAGCGATTCAGACTTAAATGTTTATGATGCAATTTATTATGCAGGCGATTGTAATGCAGGAAGTAAGACCATCGCCATCAACCTGCCAAACGACCCGGATGTTCAGATGAAAAAAGGCAGCAGGAAACTGCAGTTAAAAAATGCAATGAAGGCAAAATTTGATCATATCCTTTTGCCCATCAGCGAAGTTGTGATTCATCCATCCCAGAGATCATTCATTAACTTCGACGCGTTTTTTGAAAACACCATGTTTCATGAAGTGGCACATGGCCTGGGCATCAAAGAAACAATCACCGGTAAAGGTTCTGTACGTGAAGCATTAAAGGAAACAGCTTCGGCCATCGAAGAAAGCAAAGCTGACATTTTGGGACTGTATATTGTAACCCGCCTGGCAGAATCGGGAGAACTGGAAGACAAAGACCTGATGACCAATTATGTCACATTCATGACAGGCATCTTCCGCTCAGTGCGTTTTGGTGCTGCCAGTGCTCATGGCACCGCCAACATGATACGCTTTAATTACTTCCTTGAGAAGGAAGCCTTTACCCGTGATCCGGAATCCAAAACTTACAAAATAAATTTTGAGAAAATGAAAGAGGCAATGACCAGCCTATCAGAAGAAATATTGGTTATCCAGGGCGATGGAGACTACGAAAAAGCCAAAGAAATAACAACCGAAATGGGTGTGATCAATGCTGGACTTGCCAATGATCTTGAGCGCATCAACAATGCCAATATTCCAGTAGACATTGTTTTTGAGCAAGGTCCGGATATTGTTGGATTAAACTAAAATCATTAAAAATATTCATTTCAAAAACCTGTTGATCTTTAATAATCTAAAGATCAACAGGTTTTTTGTGAACCAGAATGCACATTAAAACACATTGGTTCACTTTTTGCATGTAGAAGAATGGCAGTATATCATTTATTAAAAAACAGATTGCTGCATACCAGTCAAAACCTCCACCATGTGAACTCCTGAAACAGCTGCCATCAGGAAAAAGAATCATTACACTGACCATAGAGCATCAGGAAAATAAAAACCAAATTACCAAATGATAAATTATTTCAAACATACTTTAAATAACGGACTACGCGTTGTGGTGCATCAGGATAAAACCACACCACTGGCAGCCCTGAATATTCTATATGACGTTGGTTCACGGGATGAAGATCCCGGGCAGACAGGATTTGCACATCTTTTTGAGCATCTCATGTTCGGAGGCACCAAAAACATCCCGTCTTACGACAGCCCGGTACAACAAGTAGGCGGCGAAAACAACGCATGGACCAGTAACGATTTCACCAATTATTATGTCACATTACCGGCAGCAAATATCGAAACAGCATTCTGGCTCGAAGCCGACCGGATGAACGGGCTTGATTTTTCAGAAAAAAGCCTGGAAGTTCAACGCAAAGTGGTCATAGAAGAGTTTAAGCAACGCTATTTGAACCAGCCCTATGGAGACATTCCCCTTCTGATCCGCGATCTGGCTTACAAAGTACATCCATATCGCTGGCCCACCATCGGAAAAGACATTTCGCACATCGAAAATGCCACTATGGCTGATGTAAAAGAATTCTTTTTTCGTCATTATGCCCCAAACAATGCGGTTCTGTCCGTGGCCGGCAATGTCGATCCGGACGAAATATTCCGGTTGACGGAAAAGTGGTTTGGTCCCCTACCTGCACGTGATGTTCCCACGCGAAAACTTCCACAGGAGCCGCGGCAGGAAGAGGCCAGACATCTGGAAGTAAAAGGGAATGTGCCTTCACCGTTTATTCAAATGGTTTTTCATAACGGAAGACGTACCGATCCGGATTTTTATGCCAATGACCTGCTTTCAGATGTTTTGTCAAACGGACAGTCGGCACGTCTTTTTCAATCGCTGATCAAAGAAAAACAATTGTTTTCGGATGTAAACGCATACATCGGAGGCGACCGTGATCCGGGACTTTTCACCATTACGGGGAAGCTGATGCCGAATGTAACCATGGAAGCTGCCGAATCGGGCATTCATGGCGAATTAAAGGAGATTGCAACAAAAGGCCCTTCAGAATATGAATTGCAGAAAGTTAAAAACCAGGTGGAATCAAATCTCGTATTTTCCGAAATACATTTTCTCAACAAAGCCATGAATCTGGCGCAGTTTGAGCTGCTTGGAAATATTGATGAGATCAATCTCGAACCTGAGCATTACAGAAGTGTCACTGCAAATCAGATACAGGAATCAGCCACAAAAATATTTTCACCGGAAAACTGTTCCACACTATATTATTTGCCCGAGAAGAATTAAAATGAATCGTATCCCGAATTCGGGATTGATAACCTGTTTATTAATGCAATCAATTCATGAGATTTATAATTATATGTCAGGCTATTATTAAACAATAGACCGTTAGACTTTGAGATGTAAGATTTAAGATGAACCGTATAACCTTGAAATACTGGACATTAACAAACAAACACTTTAAAATGTAAGCAATTGATTTGCAGCGCATTGCAAAAGATTAAC
>JBEPWN010000232.1:0-5054 GCA_041642395.1 Marinilabilia sp.
TGACCGGCCTGTAAAGGTATTAGGTTCACTGATTATTTTCCCATCACTTGATCCAGGTCAAGCCCCAGCGTAAACCTCACGGTATTGGCAAGTGGATTGTTTTGCACCACCGGAATGATGTATGATGCATCAATATTCAGCATATTAAATGCCAGGCCGACTCCCGCTGTGAAGAATTTCCTGTTTCCTTTATTCTCATGCTCATGAAAATAACCGGCACGTACAGCGAATTGTTGGTTGTAAACATATTCGGCACCTGCACTTATGTTGATCTCTTGTAATTCTTCTTCAAATCCGCCGGGTGCATCGTTGAACGATTGGACCATGCCGGAAATTACAGAAACATTGTCACTCTGAAAAAAGTTATTTGTTGTTTCTGTTCCTGTTGTGTCAGGGGTTGGGACCAATAACTTATTTAAGTCAACCGTTAATGTCAGTTGATTGTATGCATCCAGATCGCTCTTCAGTGAGGCTCCAAGTCTCAGGTTGGTCGGTATAAATTGCTCTATATTGCCGTCGTATGAAAGCTTACTTCCAATGTTTGAAATGTTGATGCCCGCAGCCAGTTTGGAATCCTGACCACCCAACTCAATATCATTTTGATAATAAAAAGCCAGGTCGGCGGCAAATGAATTTCCGGGCTGATAAGCTTCGCTGCCTCCACCGCCGCCTAGTCCCAGTTGAAGATCAGAGCGGATGTAACGGAATGCGACAGATCCGGAAAAATAATCTGACAGAATCCGGCTGTAGGCTGCATCAATGGCGAATTCATTGGGTTGGACCGGAACGCCTATATCCTGGGGATCGTTGCCTCTGAAGATAACTTCGCCCATGGAAAAGTATCTGAGCGAAGCACTCACCGTTTGCATATCATCAAGCCTTTTGAATCCTGTTAAATAATAGAGGTTTATGTCATTGACCAGTTTTCTGAGCCATGGGGTATATGACATGGCAACTCCCGATTCTTTGTCAATAAATGCATATTTCGCCGGATTCCAGTGTTGTGAATTCACATCTGGTGATGTGGCAACGCCTGTGTTTCCCATCGCACCACCGCGGGATTCAGGGGCGATGTCCAGAAATGGCACTGCTGTGCTGATAATGTTTTGTCGCCCACCTAAATTATAATTTGTTTCATCATCTTGTATCTGAGAAAAAGAAGAGAAATGAGTAATACTTAATAACACAAGAGAAAAGAGCGTTCTGAAAATAATTGTTTCCTTCATTGTTTGAGTTTTTCCATTGATATTTTAAAGGCTCGGCAATAATTTAGCCACCACTGATGTTTCCTGTCCGTTTTGTGTTTTAAGAATAATTCTCACAAAACAGATGTTAGAATATTTCCAACCTGATTTTTCAAGAGGCAATCGATATGGGCCAATTAAATTGCCAGAGGAGATCACATCTTCTTTTACTTCCCCGGTTACAGCACCTGATGAGCTGATAAATTGAATGGTGGTACTTATCAGTGAATTAGGGCTGTCGGTCTGCATCGTTACGTAAACATCTTCGCCGGGTTTAACCGGATTGGGATAAGCAGAGAAATGACGAATGTTAATTCCGTGCTCATCGCTGGTTCTGAAATTTAACGTGGTAGTTGATGAATTATTGTAATTATCCCATACTTTTAAGGTGATTTCATGTTTTCCTTCATTCAACTGCGGCAATTGAAAGATCACAGTTCCTTTTTGATAGTCATCAATATTGGCAGTAAAAGCATCATTCAGAACCAATGGGTTGTTGGTATCGCCATCGATTATTAAAGTTATGTTGTGACCGATGCCGATGCCTGAAGTGTTGATGCCTGATTCGTCAAATATATGGGCATAAAGCATTGGGCGCGGGCCGGTAATATCGCCTGATCTAAATCCGGCATGATTAAGATACATATTGATATCGGTACCTGTCGTGTCGTTTTCTATATTGGTGCTGATGCCTCCGAATACCAGGTTGCTGAATGCACCTGCTGCTTCCCGTTTGTCATCGGAAAGCACATAATAACTGATCCGGCCCTGGTCAAAATTGTAGCGGATGTCTTGTGGAACCACAAAATCAAAGTTGAACTCGCCGTTGTTGACTGTAGCACGTCCTTTAAATAATGCGTTGGAATACTCATTGTATTCAAAAGGGGTGCTGTTTCCGTTCCCAAGGGTCTGTATTTTTACAGCTTTATCGAAAACAGTAACAAATGCTGTTCCATTGAAGTTATTGATAATGTTTCCCTCATGGTCGGTTACATTTGCCTTAATTGTATTTTTTGACAATGCTCTAAGGGTGTCTGCTTCGTTTCCAATCGGTTGACTGTTGAGGGCAATTGTTTTCACTTTGTTTCGCGGATGATTTAATTGAAGAGCAGGATCCCCCAGTAGTGTAAAATTCAGCTTATTTGTATTTGATCCGGATTCAATTTTCGTGCGGCGCATCATTTCACCGAAACGAAGAGGCTTACCATTTTCATCATCTTTTAAAGCATGATTGTAAAAGGCATTGTTGAGTGTATAGTTGAGACTGGAGTAAACAATGCGGGTTGTTGAAAGCAGAGCAATGCCGCCACCATTAGGATTCAGAAAGACCTCTTCGCCCGAGGAAGTGTGGTGGTGATTGTCGAACCGGCTAAATTCACAAGTTGCAGTTACGAATAATGGCAGCTTGTTTTTGTTGTTCCAGTTGACAACATCCGTTCTGGTTACTATTCTCTCGTGTGCAAGGTTGTTTTCACTTCCGTGTCCGGTATAATTAAAAATGAGTGTCCCCTCAGAAATTGCTTTTTGGACTTCGGCTTTGGCTTCCGGAAATTCTTTGCCTACTGCACCGGAGGTTGCTTCATAGGCATCAAAATAGATCTTGTTAATATCGAACTGGGAATGATAATAGGCAATTTTCTGAGTCAGACGATCGGCATCGCGCATATGAATATTAAAATCACCATCATCACCGATAAAGGTTAATTTTGTTTTCCATTTTCCGTTTTCCTGTGATGTCAGATAATTTTCCGATTTATCGACTGCATTCGTTGCTTGCTTTTGGGTGTTTACCGGAAATCTCCCAATGCCAATGTCCAGCCTGTCATTGCGAAGATCTTCTCCTTCCTCATCATCCAGAAATCCAAAAAAATCATCCGTTACATAAGTGTTTGTTTGATATATGGAATTATCTGACTGAAAGGTGGGCAAGGGGGCTTGGGGCTTATTATCCAGATGTCGATTGTCATAGGTCCCGTCACCAAAAAGCAATAAGAGACTGGGAGCCTGATCGGCATTTTCGCCGGCTCTGTCGTAAAGCATTTTCACAAAACTTCGGATGGCTGCGGGATCGGGGTGGCCCCATGAAAACTCATTGTAAATCTGGTCGCGGTTGGCTACTGTCACATTCAGATTTGAATGTTGCAAATGGAGTGAAGCCAGACGGTTGGCATGGCTTAAAAATTCCGGAGGGGCTACAATAACCATTTCTGTTGGTTGGGTGCCATGGAGGTTTTGATTGGGTGTATTTTTAATAAATTCCGGTGTTGGAAATGACCTGGAAGTATTAAAAGCCACATATTCCCGGATGCTGGTTGCATGATTCTTAAAAACCAATTTGTTTTCTGATGTTTTGGTCTGCATTTGTATTGGTTTGTAAGGAATGGTAATGTCCCATACAATGGCATTTTCAGCTGATGAAATATGGTAAGAAGTAATATTGCCGTGTCCTGTAGTGGCCCTGTCGCGGAAAGTAATCTGGCCATTGGCCAGCGTCAGGTGTCCTCTTGCATTGATAATGAAATAATTCAGCCATCCCACCGAGGCTGGTGCCGGATTGGTGTATTTATATTGTATATTGATGCCTGACTGTTCCGGATGAAACAAGACCGATGCATCTGCCAGTCTTCCGTAATACCCCAGATAATCACCCATTGAAATGGTGTTGAGTGGAATATTAATGTTATTGTTATTGTTGATGGAAATGTCAAACCCATGTGCTGTGTTCGAACGACCAAAAACCTGAGTCTGAAAAACAGCTTCTTTTTCTGTGTCAATACCGGGCATTTCAATATTGAATGATTTCTCCAGAGTGCCTGAAGAATTAAATTTTTCGCCAAACCATTGATTTCCGGAATTCAGGATGTTTTCAAGTTCCAGTTCATGGAAATACAAATAATCGTATCTGTCAGATGAATGTGTTGCAGGTGTTTCGATGAGGGGAGAAATATCAGGCTTTTTTATGGTGCCATCAGTCTGTGACAGGAAGAAAAAGGCCATTTGAGAGTATTTATGTTTTTGGAATACGAAAATATTTTTTGAGTTGTCCCAGACCCATTGCCAGGTTCCGGGAGAATAGAAAAAAAGCGCATTATTTTCATGCAGGCAACCAATTTCAGGCAGATCATCCGGACGTTCCTCGCTGTTGGCCAGTGGCACTGGTGCGCCCCCATTTCCATATACCTGAACTTTTGCCGGATCCGGGAAGCCCCAGTTTTCAAGTTGTGAATACGGTATTTTATGAATTCCCCTTTCGGTAGTTCCAATTTTCACCCAATTGCCTTCTTTCAGCTGCGAGGCAGACTTATATTTTAAAGCACCCGATTTGAGGTTCTGTTTTTTGGTTCCTGCGGTATAAGTTATGTTTACCGAGAACTCAACCAGTTTATCCCATTTATTGTCCTGATCGTTACTTATACGGAAAGGTACCATTTCTATTTCCAGGTGGGACTGTTTTTGGATCTGAACAACTCTGAAAGTTGGTTCTGACGGAATATCTTTTTTCGTTATATCAATCATTTGGGTCCCCAAAAAGGGAGCCCATCGCAGGGGATTAATTTTTATTTCAAAATCATCCTTGTTGAAATCTTTGGGAAGTGGAATTGATGTTAGTAATACCGGAACCCCGGTTGTTTCTTCATAATAACCTGCATCTCTGAAAGGCAAATCAGGATAATTTCCTGTCGTCTTCCATTCAATATGTTTTGTGAACTCAACATTATGCTCATTTCCGGCAGCCGGAGCCGCAGAAGTCAGAAGAAAGACACCAATGAAAAGAAATAATTTTATAGATGGTGCGTTTTTGGCCATACT